>JAYUSC010000419.1:0-8562 GCA_043755885.1 Pseudanabaena sp.
TCAACAATTTCATCAAGATTGATTTGTTGCAAATTTTCTGGGAACACACTAGACTGATTTTCAGTCATAAAAAATATAGCCCCTCCTTGGGACTGGTAAATTAACTAGAAAAAGCGGATTGCCTCGAAAACTAACCGCTTTTTCTATAGACACAGTAACTCTACTTTACCGCTATGTCAACAGTGAAATAAGTTGACCGTAGCTATTGATTGTTGTAATATCTGGCTAATACTTTAATCTCAACAAATAAAGTGGCGACAACTAAAAAGAAAATTTCTGCATATTTGGACGAAGCCCTTAAAGAAGAGGCAGAAATTTTAGCGCGTCAACAAAAGCGAAGCCTTAGCAATTTAATTGAAATCCTGCTTCAAGAAGCTGTTGACAAAACCATCAAAAACAAGGTTTCAAATAACAATTAAAAGTCACTCCACAATCCTGTGGAGTGAAACAAAATCAAGACTTTCAGCGATTTTGCGAAAAATCAAAAAAGCATTTTTAAGACAAAGAAACTATAAAGGGAGTGGTTAGCCACTCCCTTTTTTATTGCACTAAGTTGTGCCGTTGTTTATATCGTGACAACTTGCGGCTAGGGCTTGGATTGCCTTAGCCAAACTCTCGATTTTTGTTGGATCGGGATTTTCTTCTTCCAACAAGACCTCAAGCATCTTTTGGATTTTGTCAATAAACTCACTTTGTTTAGCAACACGACTCATTCGATTCATATATATTTTTTCCAGTTCTTCAGTAGTCATCTTGATTCTCACTGTGTAAAAATATTACTCAGAGAGATTTATAACCCTCAAATTATAGCCGCCCCAGATTACTCTGAGGCGGCTATTCCATTTAGAAAAAATCATCACCAGACTTAGCAACATTCTCAGGAACCTGTGGCGGCGCACCCTTAACCCTCTCAGGAGGCATAGCCGCCAACTCAGCAATCAGCTTCTTATCAAGGCTATTGAGAGCCTTCACAGGCAAAAGCCGCCAATCCTTATACGAATTACCATCAAGAGCCGCAGAAGCATCCGTATAAGTCCTTAACCTTGCCTGTACTTGTCGAATTGCGATCGCCTCACAGTTATTCTTGATTCGCACATACAAATCAGAGAGATCAACTGGTGGATTTGGTAGCTCGATCATCCTTCTTCAATCCCAAATGATAGGCACAGGCGATCGCCTGCATGAAAGTACGCTTAAAAAACATCAACTCATCAGGCATAAAGTGCCTATCAAAAGCGGCATTGATAAAGAACGATCCATACTGCAATTGCAAAGTATTGATATCGAGATCATCAGCTTCATAATCACCAAAGCGATCGCAAATCAAAGCATCGTTGACCCGCTTCAAAGCCCTAACCTGACCCTGCAAATCAATAATTTCCTTACGCATCTCAAGGATCTCAGGCAATTCATTAGGAACCGAACCCATAAACTCATACACAGCCTTATCCTCAATCGGCGTATCAAAAAAGAACCAAGAAACAAACCGAAACATAGACACAATCCTCGATCTAAGCAAAATGAAAAATTTCATTTCGTTCTCGCTCCTACACGCTTTTGTATAGCCTTCAAACCCTCAATCACCCGATCCGCATCCTCACTGGTTTTCACCCAGTCGATACTCTCTATGCCAGTTTGCCTTTTAATAAAAGCATTCAAAGCGCGAGTCGAGTTCGTCACCTTGCCAGCTTCAACGAGACTAAACCAGATCGCCCAGATATTCTTCTGTTCAGGTGAGTTCTCAGGCTTGCGAGTCGCCGCACCCTTTTTCACCTTGACCACAAAGCCATCTTTTTCCATCTGGCGATAGACCTGATTAAGCTCAATCAAAGTCATCTCCTTACAAGAATCCTTACCAGTTACACCCAACAGCAAAGAGCGATAGCGATCTTCATCAAGCTTCAAATCCGCCTTAGCAATGTGGATTTTCTTAATCACATCCTTGCGAAAAGCACTATCATCAACCATTCCACACCTCACCCAAAGGAGCAAATCGGATATTCTGAGCTTTCAAATCCGACACAATCTTAAATCGCTCCTCATTCACAAACTCATAATCATCAGGCAACACAGCATGATAGTAATCATCAGTAGTAGTTTGAGTTTCTTCATTAAATACATGCACATGAAGCTTCTGAGATTGCAGCATAACTCGCACCGCATGGGGCGCAATGCCATCTAAAAGCAATCCCGAAAGCCAATCCATCATGATATTTGCCGATTGCTTATTCAGCGCCATCATGGCAACCTTAGACTGCTCATCCACAAAGCAAAGATCTAACCAAGTTTGAGCCTTGCGCCCAAACCTCTCAGAGTAGCGAGTCCGATAGCAAATCGGCTGAATGAGAATGCTATCAAAGCTCTTCTCACCAAGCTTATAAAACCCATCCAGCCCATCAAATCGGTACTGAACCACCAAATCAGAATCATAAACGACCTCTTTGCGCTCAATCCTTGCCCATTCTGGAACCACAGGAGACATAATTGGGATTTCCATGTTTTTACCTTTTAACTTTTAACTTTTCAATGACAGGTATCAAGCTCCTGTCAGACGCGATCGCAATTCATGTGAGATATTGCGATCGCGTTTCGTTAGCTATTGAAATGCGTGGTAATCCGTGTAAACAGAGCCTATTGACTCCTTGGTCAATCGACAGCTTCTTATCATGCAAAGTCCATCCCAAAAATCGTAGGCATAATTTGAATCGCGCAAAGATCGAGCAACTTTAGCTTTAGCTTTTGAATGGCTGGGCGCTACAACAAAAGCCTCTGCAAACCCATCAACCCTGACTACAAAATGTCTGTTTTCCTCACCTACTGCCATATAAACTCCATGCAAGCGCCTTCTTTACCCAAGCGAATATCAAAAACAGCATCCTCACACTGCCTTCCACTTACAGCAACACCCTCTTTGAGGTAAGGAACCCGCCCAATAATTGGGTGAGCCTTGTGAATGTGGCAATTTAAATCAAAAAACTCCTTAGCCCTTTCCTGCGTTTGAAAATACACACTAGGTAAAAGGAACAAACACCGTCCATCAGCCTTGACTACCTCCAAAGATCGCTTAAGAATCCTCATCCCAATATCAAAAGGGGGGTTTGTCAAAATCACGTCAAATTTCTCTGAGCCAAAATCAAACTCTAAGAAATCAGCATCAATTGAAAAATAGCGATTGTCTTCAAGCTTTGCCGCCCGTTCCTTGAGGATTTCGATCGCAGTAAGCTCATATTCCCAGCCCTTATCCTCAGCCAGAGCCACGATCGCCTTAGCGATCTGCCCCGTACCAGCACAAGGCTCAAGGATCGCCAATCCATCAATCAGCAAATTAGCCATGCTCCTAGCAATATGATCGGGCGTTTCCCAAAGATTGCTATTCCACTCACCAGCCAATTCCAACAAATTAGCCCTAAGCTCAGGATCACGAACCCGATCAGCCGCCTCATCAGGCAAAGCCTTAGATTTATTTGCGATCGCCTTAATCTTCCCAGCACTAGGCTTACCATCAGATCTCGCCTGATTCCACACCTCAGCCTGCTTCTCAGGAGCCACAGCCGCCAAAGCCCTAGCCTGTGCCTCATTCTCAGGCAAAGCTTCAGGATTAACCCCTGCTGTCAACAAATTGTCCGCAACTTCTTCAGCCCCGATCAACTGATAAGCCCTGCTCCGTGAAAAGTTCCACTTCGCCTCACAATATGCCTCAAAAGTTCCATGCTGCTTATACAAGCCAGCATCCCGAATCTCTCGCAAAGCCTCACCAGCAATCCGATAAGCATCCACGCCTTTCTGAATCGCAAACTCAAGCTGATTTAAGCGGTCAAGATCAGCTTGGCTCATGCCAAACTCATCGACTACATCCACCTCAATAAGCTCAAATTGTTCAGCCTTGACCAAACTGCCATCAACAGGATCATCTTTGCGCCGAATCAACTCAAGCCATAGAGCCTTAGTCCTTTCTGCATTCTCAAAATTCGGCAATTCCTTGATATACGGCTCGATTGCCTTATAGCCTTCATGGATATCCGATTCAGTTATAGCCCGTTGAGCCTTTGCGAATGCCATAGCGCTATTAAAAATCAGATTCGCAACATACAACAATTCAGCATCATGGAGGCGCATCAAAAGCTCATCTTTAATAGCGCCATAATCCATAGTTTCAGGATTCATCGGCTCAATCTTGGCAATCTTACTTGCCAATTGTTCAGATTTTGGCGCGATATCTTTTCTACTCATTACCAACTCCCAACTTTTTTAATACTTTCCGAAACAATCCGCGCCATCCGCGCCCGATACTCATCACCCGTTTCACCATCAAGCCGCTTGAAGCGATCGGGCAGATCAGGCACTATCGATGCATTTTCAGCACGATCAAAATCAAATCGACCTGCACCGTGAAGATCACCACCAGACACACCAGAATCAAACACCACAGGCTTAAGGGCTGGACGTTCTGGGGCTTTAAGCGACTCTTGGTACGCTTCCCATTGCAATTCACAAAGCTCATATCTCTCTCCATCAAACTTACTTTTATTGATCCAAGCCTTACTCGAGGCCACATCATGAGGCAACTTCCGAGTCTCTAGATATTTCTGAATCCAAGCCACAAAGCCCGAATCGAAATCAAAATTTTTCTTACTAATTTGCCAAGCATCCAACGCTCGATTGGCAAACCTCGCCGCCAACGGATCATAAAAAGGCATTACGCATACCTCCGAGCCGCTTTCGCCTGCGCGATCACTCCAAGAACGGATTTTTTACGAGCAGCAGAACTCTTCGCCCTCACCTCCTCCGATCGCTGAGCCTTAGGCAAAAGCCGATAGGCATAGCGACCCTTGCGCCCTTGGCGCTCGATCTTTTTGAATCTCACCAATCGGCTTAAGCAGCAATAGATCCGATGGCGCATAAAATCATCAAAACCATAGGCGATCGCAGCCGCAGCCGTGAAATTTTCAAAGCCGCATCGCGATTCAATAATCTCGATCAAAATCTCATCCATCACATCTGATTTCTGCGCCGCAATCCAAGCGCAGACAAGATCTTTAGTCTTTTGCGAGGTTTTTAAAATCCCATCAATGCGTGGGGATTTGCGCCAAGAAACTACACTCAAATAATCTAAATCCATTTTGTTTTTCTCCTTAAATAATTTATTCAAAGCGCTCTCGCGAGAGCGCTTTGACCATCTAGCCAGTCACTTTGCCGCCAAGCGCATGGCGCAAAGCCAATCTCTGAAAGCGATACTCACCACTATCAGGATCAACACCGCCCACAAGCTTCCAGCCAAATCCCAAACCAAACAACTTCGCCTCTTCCTTGATCGATTCAATCTGTTTGCCGAGCATCGCAATCTTGCGCTTGGTGATATGCGGCAATTCCACATAGCCCACACCATCCGCAAAAGCCCTTGATAGCTCAATCCCAGCCTCACGATTGAGATCCAGCAAGCGAGTGATCTCAGATTCGTACTTTGCCACCTTTCGATCCGCCAATAGCAACCGAATCTTCAGCGCCGTTTCACTCTCATAATGGCGGCTGGGCAAAGCGCTCATCGCTTGCCTAGCAACCCGATCCACCGCCGCATCGGTAAAGTCTTCAAGGATTTGAAAAACTTCAAACTCATGCAATTCCACAAAATACTCAGCCATTACAAATCCTCCAAGCAGCGCTAGGCTGCGACTCATCAGGGAAATAATCATCAAGCCACTCACCATCGGGCATCAGGTAGCCATGCTCGATCGCACCCCGATTTTGTAAATCGCGAATTGCGATCGTGATTGGCACTTCGTGGATGCAAAGCGCCGCCTTGAGATTAGCCATGCTCTGAGGCTTCTCGCGCATAGCCGCCAAAATCAAGTCACCAATTTCAGTTTTCATAATTTGAGGAATCATGCTTTCACCTTCCTTTTTTTGCTAGATTTCAAAGCCCAAAGCTCTTTCAGGAATTCATTCGCATCAAAAACCGAACCATCCTCAAGGAACAAAGGCGCGATCGCCCCCGTCTTGAGCAATAATCGAAATTGATCGCGCGTCACCCTCGACCGCACATCTCTTGCCTCGCATTTCGCATACTCATGAGCGACCAAACCCTTCGAGTAGCGAAATGCCGTGGCATAGGGAACTTGGGCAGCCGCAGCTAGCGAGTAGCAATCCCAATCCTTCAGCATTGAAATCACATTCCATAGCCTTTGCGAAGCATCCGTCACCTGCCCCGCCATATTCGGATCTTTCAGCTCTTGGCGGCGCTCAGTCGGAGCTGCGCCGCCCGTATCACGCACCAAGCGAAATTGAGTATTATCCCGATCGCCTTCTTGCCAAGTGATGTACCCATGGCGGCGGAGCATCCAGATGTATTTCCGAGCTGCGCCTTCCGTCACTTCACAGATTTCCGCAATCTTAAGGATTGAAAATTCAGGAAAGGCACGAATGGCACACCACATCTTTTGGCGATCGCACTTAGCTCTCATGCTCATTCAAGCCTCCCAACTTTTGCTTTCTCAATTCGCTCAAACTCAGTCAGCGCCGTGATTAGATTGCGAATGTTGCCATCCGACTTCTTGCAGATCGCCGCGAGTGACTCATCAGCGATCGCAACTTCCAGCCTTGCATCCGCAATCAATCGCGCATCCTCAATCCCGCAATCCTTGAAGGCGATCCAGCGCACACAACGCTGACTAAAAGCACGGATTGAATCCGATTGCTTAGCACGCGATTCAATATATTGCGGAAAGCGCTCCAAACCAAGGAACACAATCCCCACCTCAGCCTCATCATGGATGCGATAAATCATGCTCAAAATGGTCAAAATCGACTTAAAATCGCGACCTTCAACCAGCAAATTCGCCTCATCCAAAAACAAAGTTTTGCCACTGCATTTCAACTGCGCCACAATGCCCTCAAACATCGTCTGCACTGAGCTAGAGCGCTGAATCGATAACTGAGCGCACATATCACTCAGCATCCATTTCACCGTCCAACTAGCATTAGCAGTAATCACTGCACCGCCAGTCGTATTCGCCGCAAAAATCATCATCGTGGTTTTTCCAAATCCTGCCTTGCCAGAGGCAACCAGAATCCGCTCCTTCCGATCCTTGAGAGCATCAATCGCCATCAAGAAATCGCTCAAATTACTCGTAATCGCCGTATCCGCTTTCATTCCTGTTACAATCCTCAAAGGTAGTATTCATGTACTCGAAGGGGATGGCACACAACGCCGTTCCCTTTTGCTTTTCAGCACGGATGCTCACGCCACCCGATCGCGCAACTCCTGAACCAGCATTTCGCGCATCTCGTCGAGCGGAATCCGCACGATCATCGCCACAAAACCGCCAAAACCGCCGATATCAATAGTTTGCAAAAGCCATTCCGTATCTGGAATTGAGCGATCGCGATCGCCCCAAATGCGCCGCCAATCATGCCCAGTCCGAACCTCTTCCACAGGCTCTTTTTGAGCCTCTTTCTTGGCTTGCATATCTAGCCATTCTTGGCGCTTGGCTTGCATCTCAGGGGCATCAGTATTGATTACTGGTACATTTGCCGCCGCCTCAATCTGCTTGATCAGATTCGCGCTAGTTCCTTCGATCTCCTGTACGGATTTCAAAGCAGCCACACCGCCAGCCCTAATCAGTCTTTCGGGATTTTTGGCAACCTCGCGCTTGAGCTTAGATCGAGCCGATTTAACAGCCTTCTCATGCTCTTGCACTGCCTGTGCGATCGCAGGTTTCGCACTAGCGATTCTTGCTTGCTCTTGAGGGGTAAGAGCCAAATCCCACTTGGCTTTGCAAACAAATTCTGCACGGCTCAAGTCAGTGGTCGTATAGACAACGACCTGATTGACATCTTCAGGATCGAACTTGATAGCCAACTTCTCACCAAAGTGAGAGATCAACTCTTCCGCCACATAAAGCCGCCCCTGATAGCTGATTCCTCCTTTATTCACGGTCACTGTCTCCTCTCGCATCATCGCGAATGTGAGTGCTTGTTCTAAATGCTTAGGCATCAAAGCCGCAAAGCCCTCAGCCCTAAAACTTGCCAATCTTGCCATCGGCGAAATTCCCAAGCCCTCATGAATTCGCGAGTGGTAACTATCCACCCACTTGTCAATCCAACTTTGAAATTGGGCGATCGTCCAAGGAAGGACTAAGTCGCCATCACGCCGCTTGCGTAAAGCCATCTGCATAGCCACGCTATGCCCCGTACTCCACGGCAACATCTGCCACTCCGCCGAATGTTGCAGAGTTCGCATAAAGCGCTCAATGTGTGGCTTTTCCCAAGGCTGGCGGACAACACAGCATTTCTGCTCGATGTCCATCGCCGCCAAAAATCCTTTAACGTGCTTGGATATGTAGTCCTTACCGTTGTCGGTTTTAACCAATTTCGGCAAGCCCCAATCCTTCACGCATTCAGCCAATACAAGGCACAAAGCCTCGCTATTGGAAGTCGGACGCACAAGCACTTTCACCATGCGCGTAGCCACATCAATGCAAGCGACTAACGCTGCTCTCACGGGTGCTTCACCAAACGGGCTAGACAACCACACCACATTCTCTTTCTTAGTAGAAAGATCGGCTT
>JAYUSC010000420.1:0-1528 GCA_043755885.1 Pseudanabaena sp.
CTATGGATACCCGATCGCCAAGACATTATCTGGATTGACTGCAATCCACAGGTGGGAATAGAAATGCGCGATATTCACCCCTTCTTAGTCTTATCACCGCGTAACTTTAACGCCAAAACCGCACTCGTCATTGGCTTACCCATGACAACCGCCGCATACAACGCTGATAATCCCTTTGCGATCGCGATCGGCAAATCTACCAAAGGAAAAATATCCAAAACAAGCTATGTCCTATGTCACCAGCCCAAATCCTTTGACTGGCGATTACGAAGTGCAAAGCCTCACCCCCTTGGCAAACTAGATAACGATCTATTCGCCCAAGTATGCGAGTTGTTAAATCAAATTATTCAAATCTAAAAACTTGCCAGTAAATTTGGCACTTGCTGCCGAATATCATTGATATAGCTATTCAGCCCCGCAATCACATTCTCCTCAGTCGCAGGAGACACTAAGCCAAAACAAATCTGGAGAGACTTATCAAAACTAGCCATCGCTAAAACGCGATCGCGCACAAACTCAAAACCCTTAACCTCAATCAGCTTCAAAATAATTTGCTCTAAACAAATCACCCGTCCACACAGCCGCCTATAAATTGGCACTGGAATTGCCGCTAGTCCCCTCATACAGTTTTTATCACCACTTAGCAATAAAAAATCTGTCTGCGATCGCGTAGCCACAATTAACGTCTGTTCTCCTTCATGAATTCCCGCAACTTGTTGTAACTGAGCCAATTCTTCCGCAACTGCATCATCCACATCATAAATAGCAGAAGCGCAACCGCTAACCAACTCAATTACCCTTGTCAAAACTGGATCAGGAAATGCCCCATTTTTCTTTTGTTTACCTCGGAAAAAATGTTTTGCAGTAGGTAAAACTCGGAGACTGGTTTTATCGATTTGCAGTTCAGAGATAGCGATCGCCTCATCAAATAGCTGAAAAGCTACCAACTTGTGAATAATGTCATTATCTAAAAAGCAAACCTTAGCCAAGAGAACTCACCCAACCGCCTCAAGATTTAAGCCCAACATCGTCACCAAATAATCTTGATTTTCTTCTCCTAGCTTTTCCCAATCAAGATTTGCAGCAAGATAGCGATTGATTTGCTGTGGTGCATTTGGACTTGGTTCAAGGATTTTTAGAGCAGTTTTTGCAGTAGCCCAAATAATTCCCTTGTCTTTTGGATCATTTGCCCGATTAGCCCGATTCCAAGCAATATTTAAAGCAACCACACCAGCACTAACCCGATCCCTAGTTCCCCACTCTCTAGCTTGACTCGCTAACTGATCGCCACTGACAAATTTTTGCCAAAGGTCATAGCTTATGCCCGACTTACCCAACAAAAGTTCAGCAGCAATTTGATTTGCTTCAGACTCCTCCATATCACTACTTTCTAATTCAATCGACTCATCAACTAATATTCCTTCACTATCAATCAATACTACGGACAAAGTTAGCCAGAGATAGAGCCGTAAGAGCAAAGTTTGTGGAAATTAGGGTGAGATTTAATCAAAGTAAGGTCTAAATCTAA
>JAYUSC010000421.1:0-8557 GCA_043755885.1 Pseudanabaena sp.
GTATATACCTGCTTAAAGGGAGTGTTTTGGGTGATTTTGCCATTTGCGACGGAGTTCATCGCCACACCACCCGCAAGGCAAAGGTTATCGCTTTTGGTGCGTTCCCACAAACGATTGAGGATATGAAAAATGATTTCTTCAGTAACAACCTGTAATGATGTCGCTATATTTTGATGTTTTTCAGTTAACTCATCTTGAGGATGGCGTGGAATACCGAGCAGTTTTTCCAATTCTTGACTATGGAATGGCAAAACGGTCGGACTTCCCCCAGTCCAATTCATTGATATTCCCTGTTTGTGATGATTGAAATAATCAAGATTTAGTTCTAGCCCATCGCCTTTAGGATAGACAATTTTGCGGAATTCTTCTAAATACTCAGGTTCACCATAGGGAGCTAGTCCCATCACTTTATACTCATCGCCATAATTAGGAAATCCTAAATAGAGAGTAATCGCGTTATAGAGATATCCTAGAGAATGCGGAAAATAAGTTCGCTCAAAATATTGCAATTGGTTCCCTTTTCCCATCCCAGAGAGAGTACTCACAAAATCGCCCATGCCGTCAATAGATAGAATGGCGGCTTCGGCAAATGAGGAAACAAAGAATGTACTGGCAAAGTGAGTGGAATGATGCTCTAGGGTGTGAATTACCGCTTTAATTTTCTCAGGTAATATATTGCAGGCGATCGCTAAATTATCGCGAATTCCTAAGCTTTTACTTTGTTTGCCGAAGCGATCGATTAATGAAGATAGGGAAGGATGCTGCTGTAATGTAAACAATAGCTTGCGGTTCAAGTTGGCTTTGGGGTTATAAGACACCGCAACATGATCTAACTGGGTAGCATCAATCCCACCAACCTGTAAGCAATAACGAATTGATTCAGAGGGAAATCCTGCCCAATGTTTGATTCTAGTAAAGCGCTCTTCTTCAATGGCAGCAATCATTTGCCCATTTTGAATTAGGCTTGCCGAACTATCACCGTGATATGCATTGACACCTAATATATTCATTAATATTTCGTTACTACAGCAGTTGTTGTCGCAATTAATGTTGATTGCTATACAATATTAGAGCTTTTTGAATGGTCGAGTTTTTTCTATGCAAGTTTGGGTATTGCTGTTTAACGCTAACACCGATAACGAAGGTATTTATACTCTAGAAATCGAGGGTAATAATATTATTGTCGCCTTTGAGCAAGAGGATGACGCGATTCGTTATGCAGGGCTATTGGAGGCTCAAGATTTTTTGTCGCCGACAGTTGAGCGCATCGACAAGCAAGATTTAGAAGAATTTTGTGAAGAATCTAGCTATGACTTAAACATCGTCCCGACCGATGCGCTGTTGGTTCCTCCCGAAAAAAATGTGGATAAAACTGATTGGTCTAGCGATCGCAATTCACCAGAACCAGAAGATGAGGTTGATGTAGAAGATCCCGTAATTGCGATGATGCGTCGTCGCCTTGAGAATTTACTCTAGTAATTCTAAATTTTTTATAGGTATTACCGCAATGTCCGATCTACCTTCCAATACTTTAACCAACGTCATTACCAAATTTGAACCGACTGAAGATAATGAAAGTGATGGCTGGTTTAACTATCCCGTGCGTGTCTATCCGCATCACACTGACTATGCAGGTGTCGTGTGGCATGGCACATATCTAACTTGGATGGAAGAGGCGCGGGTGGAATGCTTGCGAACTGTCGGTATGAGCTTTGAGGAGTTAGTCTCAGCAGGTGTGGACTTGCCAGTTGCCGAGATGAATCTGCGCTATCATCGCTCGGCGCGGATGGGTGATGATGTGCTAGTCATGACTAGGCTTGTGCCAGATAAAGTGCGTCTGAACTGGGAATATCAAATTCGCACAGAAACAGATCTATGTGTAACAGCCGTCGTTACCCTCGTAGCTGTAGATTTTGAGAAACGTAAGTTATTGCGATCGCTACCAAGTTCTTTAGAAGGTGCGATCGCAAAACTTACAGGAATTTAAAAACATTAAGCTATGGTGCGGCGCGAAGCGCCGCACCATAGCAAATTTATTGAGGAAATCAAGCAAATCATGGCAAATTGGCAAGTAATTGCAGGCGGCGTGACCGCAGCAAAGGGCTATAAAGCCGCAGGAATTACAGCGGGACTGAAACCATCGGGCGCATCAGACCTAACTCTAATCGCCTCCGATGTCCCTGCGATCGCCGCAGGTGTATTTACAAAATCCTGCGTTAGAGCTGCTTGCGTGGACTTTAACCGCGAAGTATTAGCTAAAGGCGGCTACGTTAGCACCATCCTTTGCAATGCTGGTCAAGCCAATGCCAGCACAGGCGCAGAGGGTTGGCGCAATGCCGTTGAATGTGCCGAGCTCGTAAAGAAAGCTTTGAATACCGCAGACGGCGTTTTAGTCGCTTCTACTGGTGTGATCGGCAAGCAATTGCTGATGGACAAGATGCGTGTAGGTATTGCCAAAATTGCGCCATTAATTTCGCCCGATGGTGGTGAAGATGCTTCGCGATCGATCATGACTACCGACACTGTGCCGAAAAGTATTGCCCTAGAAACCGTAATCGACGGCAAGCCCGTCCGCATTGGCGGCATCTGCAAAGGTTCAGGGATGATTCACCCGAATATGGCGACGATGCTGGGCTTTGTGACCTGTGATGCGGCTGTAGAGCCGCAGCTTTGGCAAAAGATGTTATCTAGCTCTATCGATGCAAGTTTTAACCAAGTCACTGTCGATGGGGATACAAGTACTAACGACATGGTGTTGGCTCTCTGCAATGGTCAGTCGGGCGTAACTGTTGATGACGAAAATTCTGATGCAGCCCAACAGTTGCAAGCCATGCTCAAAGAAGTCTGTATGAGCTTAGCGAAAGCGATCGCCCGTGATGGTGAAGGCGCAACTTGCATGATCGAAGTCAATGTCACAGGCTCATCGAGTGTCGAGGCTGCGCGTCAAATTGCCAAAACCATCGTCGGTTCATCGCTGGTAAAATCGGCAATTTTTGGTAATGATCCAAATTGGGGCAGAATTGCCGCCGCCGCAGGGCGATCGGGCATTGATTTCAATCAAGATCTATTGAATATTCAACTGGGTGATTTTGTGATGATGCAAGATGGATCACCGCAGGAATACGATCGCAATGCGGCTAGTGACTATCTCAAAAATGACACCGTAATCATCAATGTCGGTGTCGGTGATGGCACTGGCGATGGCACTGCATGGGGCTGTGACCTCAGCTACGATTATGTCAAGATCAACGCTGAATATACTACTTAGGTACTTACAAGAAACCATTGATACCCAAGAATATTGCGTCAGGCTAAGCCTGACGCCACATTCTTGGGTTTTATATTGCTAACAGTAAGTACCTCGGCATAATTAAAAAAATAAAGGTAACTACTCAGGCTGAAGATTGGGAAAGAAAGGATTTCCAAGAAAAACCTGTCTAAGGGTCTGAAGAACTTTGACACCTTGCTTTCTGAGAGTAGAGATATAGCCACGAATACGACAAAAGATATGAGCGCCCAGAAGGGAGCGAAAAGTGCCAGAGATTTTCTGCTTAGGGACTTGCAAGAAATAAAAGGATATTAAGCACATCGCAGTTCTAATTGCGATCGCAGTTTTAATCATGTAAATGCTAATTGGCTAGTAGCAAGAGCATTCACATGATTAAAACTGTGGTTTGGCTGGCGGTGGCGTGATGAAAATTGCGATCGCATTATGCACAGGGGCAATCTCAGTAATCGGACGATTGAGAATCTCGCCGCCTAGAAATAGACTCGAAGAACTACCGCCATCAAGATTCAGCGCATCGACTGCTCCCATCTTTTTGAGAACTTCCGCAGTTTGCAACAAATTGGGAGCAACTCCTTCAGGTGCAGCTTGGACAGTGGCAAGAATTAGTTTGCCTTTCTCTTTGGTCGTTGCGATCGCACTGCGATTCGCTGCTTGAGTATCAAATCCTGCTTGAAATTGTTCTAATTTCCCATCTAGAGATAGACTTCCATTTTTTAGCAGCAGTGGTCCCGCACCAATTAAGTTAGGGAAGCTGGAAAACCGATCAGGAATAAAAGCTTGACGACCGCGCACAGTCATTCCCACAGGTAATTGTTTAGCCGCTTCAGGAGTTTGTCTCGCCACTAAAACATATCCGTCGCTGGGGATGGATATCTGTCCCACACCGATGGCATTACTTTGATATTGGGCAACAACACGATCACCCCGCACTACAATTAGAAATTCATTTTCGGTGAGTGGAGAGTACATACTGCCCCAATTGGGAGTATAACGAGCAATTCCGCGCTGCACATAACCGCTGTTGAGATTAGTGAGCGCAATAGTGATTTGACTCGCCGTACTGATTTCTTCTTTGAAATTGAGACGATCAATCAGCGTATCTCCATTCTCATTCCAAGCGATCGCACCTCTAACTAACGCGGTTCCTGCTAGCCAACGATTGCCTTCCCGAATAGCGCCCACAGGCAACTTCCGAATCCGATTAAAAAATCCACCATTAATTGCGCCCACGGCTTGAGCTTGTTCTACCATTTGCGGCAAAGGTGTTAAACCTAAAACTCCATTAGGTGAGCCATTCGGATTACTCCAAATTGGACGTAATTTTAACCTTGGTGACTTCAAATCGACTTCTAGCGCTGTAACTGCAAACTTAAGGGTTTTAGGCTCCTTATCGGTTTTCGGTTTATTAGGGATTTCCACAACTCGTTCAATCCTTCGCAATCCCTCCGTCCATTGCACCGTTAAGCTCGGTGGTACATAGTCGCGCCGTAAATCGATCACAATCTTAGGAGTCGGATTGCTGAGCATTTCGATCGCAGGATTAATCGATTCATTCATTTTGATCTGAATCTGGGTTAATTTACCCTGTGGCTGCACATTCACAGACTTGACCAGATTTCCTGCGATCGCATTGAGTCCAATGGGTAAACCAGATGCTACCTCAGCCGATACAAATACATTAATCACATTGCCTTGCTGAGTAACGCGCCAAGGAGTGCGGCGATTTAGATCAATTACAATGCGATCGCCCCAAGGCTGTTTACTGCGGCGGACAGCTTGCATTGAGGCATCGGGGGTATAAATATTTAGAGCATTTCCCGCGATTTCTGTCCGCCATTGCTCAGCAAAAGGTGCAAGATCGAGATAGCGAAATCGCCCTGAACTATCAAAAGCAACCTGCGAAAATGTGGGACTGGAAAACCATCGTAATTTTTGGCGATCGGCTTTGTCCGAATCCAGCATCTGAACGCCTAACCCACCTGTCAGCCAGTCTTCCTGTACATACAAGCTCTGTTGTCCTTGATCCACTTTCCTGATCCAGCGACCTGACCAAGGCTGTCCATTTAGTTTAATTATATTGCCACTATCGGCTACAGCCAAAGCAGGTGAGCAACCAGCGATCAGAATTTGGCAGCTAATAGCAACAAGAAAAGGAATTAGCGTTGTACGGTATGTCATGGTCACAGTGCTGAACGAGGACTAATTTTCAGGGATAACTTAGGGCGCAGGATTAAAATAGCGAGCGTGAGCGGTGTCAATTTCTGCCAAAATCTCAGCATTTAGCTGAATATTAGCACTGTCGATATTTTCCTTGAGTTGTTCCATCGTCGTCGCACCAATAATCGTACTTGCCACAAACCAACGACTTCGCACAAATGCTAGCGCTAATTGCGTCGGTGATAAATTATATTTTTGAGCGATCGCAGCATATTCGGCAGTGGATGCTTTGACATTAACTTTTTTATAGCGCTGCCCAAAGTTAGGAAACAGGGTGATACGGGTATTTGTTGCCGAACCTTGAACATACTTGCCAGACAAATGCCCAAAGGCGAGTGGGCTATAGGCAAGCAAACTTACTTCCTCTCGATAACAAGCTTCGGCAAGGTGGCTATCAAAGGTGCGATTGAGCAAATTATACGCATTTTGAATCGATAAAATCTTGGGTAAGCCAAACTTATTGGCAATATGGCTAAATTCACAAATCCCCCATGCAGTTTCATTACTGACTCCCAAATGACGAATTTTACCTAACTTAATTAATTCGGCAAAGGTTTCTAATTGCTCAGCAATACTGACTATCTCTCGCTCTTGCTGAGGATCAAAAGCAACTTGACCAAATATCGGGACATTGCGATCTGGCCAGTGGATTTGATAGAGATCGATATAGTCGGTTTGCAATCGCTTCAAGCTGTCATCTACGGCTTGCAAAATATTTTTGCGACTGAGCGCTGCGATCGCATCATCTCGCAGCCATTTGTAATTGCGACCAGTGCCAATAATTTTGGTAGCAATAACTAACTTGTCGCGTTGTTGCTTAATACGCGGTTGGGCTAACCATTCGCCAATATATTGCTCGGTTCTTCCTTGTGTCTCAGCCTTGGGCGGGACTGGATACATTTCGGCAGTATCAATAAAGTTGATTCCTGCTGCGATCGCAAAGTCTAGTTGCTCATGAGCTTCTGCGATCGTGTTTTGCTGACCATAGGTCATTGTCCCTAGGCAAATTTCGGACACCAACAGTTCACTTGAGCCAAGTCTCTTGTATTCCATGGTTAAAGCTGCATATATACCGCAAACATAACAATACTATCCAAAACCCAAAAATGGGAACGCCGCTTTGCGGCGTTCCCATTTTTGGGTTTTACTTCAAAACAAAATATGCCATATGCTCAAATTAGTGTTATAAAGTTCGCAAACTAGACGCAACCAATCTAAGCCAATTAAAAAAATTAGTGCCAAACTTAGTCCCTATCGTTATTTCAGATGGCATTGTTACGAGGTGATTTCTTAAAATGGAGAGCAATAATATTCGTAATAGTTCTTACGAGCAGACCCTCGCGGGAGTCACCAAGGACTTGTCAGATCTGCGAGCCAATATCTTGGGCAAACTTAGCCGCGAAATTTTGATTTTACAAGCCCAAAAAAATGCCCTAACTGATGACATTCAGCGCCTCCAGTCTCAACGTAAAGAGCAAGAGGTTTTAACTGTCGCCCAGCAAGGGATGAATCAACAAGAAATCCAGCGTCAGCAATGGATCGAGCAGCTTGCCCAATCGATCACCTATCATCTTAAGAATGATGTAATCGTTACTAATTCCAAGGTAATTAGCGATCATTCTGATAATTTTGAGCAGTTAATGCTTAATCTTGACGACGCGATTCGGACAACATTCCAGTCTTTGCAACGGGATGTGGATACCTATCAGCGCGATCTTGATGATCAGATGCAACGCATGTATACCCAAAGACAGCAAGGCGAGCTAATGCTCTCTGCGCTGGTTGAAAATATTGATGAATATTTACGGAGAGCTTCAGGCGATCGCACTGGCGGCGGAAATATCGGGGGAAATCCACCAATCAACTTTACGGGAACAGGTTTTGTAGGGGCGATCGGCACTAATGGCAATGGCAATAGCACAGCACCGACTATTCCCAACGGCAATGGTAATTACAACCAAATTCAGATTCCCACATTTAGCAGTAGTCAGTTTAGGCAATATGACCAAAATGACACGCGCCCTTATGCAGGTGATCCTACCGAACCATTTAACTCTTTAGAGTCTGCACCTGCCATAGTTCAACCAGCTAAGCGTCTTAATGATTGGTGGTTAGGATTTGTATTGGTTTTGGGCGCTTCAGTCGTTTTGTCCTTCCAGAATATTTTGGTAAGAATAATTTTCTCCAACTCTAGTATTTTGGGGCTATTCAATTTTGGGGGATTGATTAAGGCAACTGTCCCCAACTCATTCATGTTGTTGCTGTTACGAATGCTATTTGCCACACCAATTATGTGGCTCGTTGCTAGGTTTATTTTTCGAGTGGATGTATTTCGAGACTTTCAGCAATTACTCACTCCTAACAGTAGATTATTATTCTGGCGAGTTACCTTCAGCGCTTTATTGCAATTTACCTCTTTTGCCTTCATTTATGTGGCGTTAGGAATTTTAAATCCGGGGTTAGCCGTTACGCTATTTTTCATCTTCCCGACAGTTACCGTTTTGTTGGCTTGGTTGCTATTTGGCGATCGCCCTAGCAAGGAACGATGGATTGTCATAGGGGTGATTTATGTGGGCATCATGCTGACATATAACATTTTTGGGGTAGCTAAACCTGATACATGGGGAGTGATTGCAGCAATGCTTTCGGGCATTTCTTTTGCGGGATACATCATCACATCACAAGCCTGTTTCAAACAGCTAAACCCTGTCTCGTTTACGTCGATTAACTTTGCAATTATCTTGCTACTGTGCCTTGGTACATTACCCTTCACCTTGGCTTCGATTTCTCTTAATGGCTCACTGATATTCATGTGCTTCTTGATCGCGCTAACTACTTTAAGTGGTTATTTGCTGACCAGTTTTGGCACAAAGCTTATGGGTGCAGCCCAAGCGTCGATTGTTAGTGCCAGTGGTCCTGTGTTTACCACGTTCTTAGCATTCACGATCTTGGGAAGTAAATTAGAGTTTATTCAGATATTTGGAGTATTTCTAGTTACTGCTGGAGTCGGGCTGCTTAGTTTACAAAATATGTATAAGAAATCTGCTAAAT
>JAYUSC010000422.1:0-1527 GCA_043755885.1 Pseudanabaena sp.
CCCGCGCAGCAGGCGAACCAGCTTCTTTGGGTTTTATATTTAATTGCACCTAGCTACTTAGGCATTTTAAAATATGGCAGTAGGAGCGATAACTTTTTGTTGAAACCAACGCTTGATGATCGGTTGTAACTTCAATTCACAGAGATACGAAAGACCGATGGTTAGTCCAGCAAAGACAAACATTCGGATTGTAAAAGTGATTGGAGATCCGCTAAAGAGCGAAACGGAGTTCATCAAACTCATAATTGGCGAGTGCAGAACATAAATCCCGTAGGAAATACTGCCAAAGAAAGAAAGTTTTGAGAGAATGCCAGAGCTTGTTTGCCAACCCAAAAGGGCTAATCCTAAAATCATATGTGCAGAAGCAATCAGCCAGCTTTCTGTGTTCAAAAGTTGTCCAGTTGCAAGGAGGTAGCTTGTCTGTGCAAGCGGTAAGGCGATCGCGATCGCGTTCATGATTCTTAGATAAGGAATATATCTTTGAGTAAGCGAGGCAAATAGTAAGACACAAAGGGGAAAATAGACAATATCGGTAATATTGATTGCTGCAAGGTTGACAATTGTAAAGCCGAAATTATTGAGTAAGGTTTGCCCAATTGAGAGCTTATCTGTAGCGATGAAAAGTAAAATGTAAGTGAAGAGCGGGAATTTGGCAAAAGAGTTGGATCTTGGCTTTTTCCAAGCCAGCCATAATCCAAACAGCCAAAATAACCAACCAACAGCATAACCTGAAATAAGTGATGGAAAAGCGGGAATGAAAAGTGATAAACAGGCAACTATTAGTACACCAATTATCAAAGAAATAACTTTTGGTCGAAAATACCAAATAGCAAGAAAACCTATGTAGTAAACTACTTCATAGTGCAGAGTCCATAACACTCCATTTCCTTTTAGCGATGCTACAAATGCTACCTGTAAGAAAAACAGGTTGCCTAGGATTGTTTTCCAAGTGTCAGTTGGTACAGAAATAACTCCTAAGATGATCGAAATTATATAGATAGGATATAAGCGAATAAAACGTCTTAGTAAATAGCGAATGGCATTTGTTCTGGAAAAAGGTAATTGGTTAGTTAGTCCAATTACATAACCAGAGAGAGTGAAGAAAATTAAAATCCCGCCGTGAGCAGCATTAAAAAAGGATCCAATAGGCAAACTAGGATGATACGCAGGATCAATATTAAATTTAAAGTAAAAAATATGGGAATAAGCAACCCAGATCGCCGCTAGCCCTCGTAATCCTTCTAGAGCATAGTCATAAACTTTGCCACCTTCGTCGCCTTGAATATCAATTGTTGGTACAAAGCGATCTAGTAGATCCTTATCATCTGAAATTTGATTTTCCATTGGCATTAATAATTGCTACAGGATTATTTCAATGGCTAAGAATATCACAGTCAGCATATTGCCTAAGCAGTATATAATTCCAAAAAATGAAATGAAGCCACAAAGCATTTTTATCTCATTTTTTGGAGATAAATAGCTAGGCATAATAAAAACCAAAAACCAAAGAAGCTGGTTCGCCCGCGC
>JAYUSC010000423.1:0-3590 GCA_043755885.1 Pseudanabaena sp.
GAAATATAATATAACATAGATAAGGCGGTTGAAACCGCCGTTAGCTTACATCTCAGCGCTAAAGCGCAGAGCTTTTCGCTTATCGTATTATTTCTGTAAGTCGATCCGCAAGGGTTGCTATTGCTGCTTGAAACTAGAATCCCCCGTTTAGAAAACGGGGGATTATGTCAAAAATAGATCGGGTTGACTACTCAGATTATGGCTGCGATCGCAGTTAGCAAACTCAAACAAATTAGCAAAAGCAATTTGAGAGGACGAACAACCATAAGTGTTTATCAAAGTAAGGCGTGACAGCTTCATTTTAAAGCTAAAATAAGGCTGATTGTGTAGTCAAACAGCCATGAGCCAACAACCCGTCACAATAGAAGACATTTATGCTCTTTTTCGTACATCACAAGAAGAGTTTCAAGAAGAGCTTCGCATATCGCGCGAAGAGTATGATCGCCGTAGTGCTGAAGCAGATCACCGTGCTGCTCAAGCAGCTCGCCGTAGCGCTGAAGCAGATCATCGTGCTGCTGAAGCAGATCGCCTTTTTGCAGAATCTAAAGCCCAGAGCGATCGCAGTCTTGAACAATTAAAGCGATTGGTAGCTGAGGCAACTCGTGCAGTTAACGCCCTAACTACTCGCTGGGGTAGATTTGTTGAAGAATTAGTAGAACCTGCGGTAGTGAGATTATTTCAGGAACGCGGCATTGATGTAAAAGAAAAGCATCCTAGAGTTAGCGTCACTCGGCAAGATATTGCGATGGAGATTGATATCTTGGCGGTGGATACTACGGATGTCGTGTTAGTGGAATGCAAATCGAGACTCTCTAAAGATGATGTCGATGAATTTATAGAAAAGCTTCAGAATTTTAAGGTCGCTTTCCCAGCCTATAAGGACTATCAAGCTTATGGTGCTGTTGCAGGAATTGAGATTAATCAAGGTATAGATCGCTATGCTTATCAACAGGGTCTATTTGTGATTCGTCCTTCGGGTGAGACAGTAGAAATTGTCAATGATCAAAAATTTCAAGCAAAGATTTGGTAAATACTAGATCTCTCTTATTTCATAAAAAAACAGAGCAAGCGATCGCTTACTCTGCATAAATTTATTCGTGAGGAATACTTAGAAGGCTTTTGCGTTATTTTGCAAAAACATCGGGATGAATACGGCTACTAGCAAGCCCTGATGGCGGCAAAAAGTACTGCTCGACATCTGGTACTGGTTGAAGCCCCAAAATATTGCGAGCAAGTTGCTTATTCGACTCTGTAACCGTTGAAGAGCTTCCACCTGTACTACCAAAGATTCCAGTTGTACCAAAGATCGCTCCAGTAGTTCCTGTTCCAGACAAGCCACTCACAAGCGGGCTAGGAAGTAGAATTGTACCGCTTGTAATACTTCCAGTAATTGTGTTGTTAGCTCCAGACTGAGAGAAAGTCTGAACTGCACCAGTAGAATTTAGGAGTGCATTCGTAAATGACTGACCCGAAAGTGTACCACTGGAACTACCATTAACTACGTTCACCGAATCGCCAGCTATAGGAAGTCTACTTGGAGGGGTAGGACTAGTCGAATTGAATCCAATTGTAGGAATTGTCAGTGCGCCTCCCGTTACATTGCTAAACACAATTGTTCCAAATGAAGTTAGAGCAGTACCACCATTAAAGGAAGTAACACCTGTGGTTGAGGAAGTGGTAGCAGAAAAATTTCCACCACTAATTGATACAGATGTAGTTTGAGAAAAACTGGGACTCGCTGGGAGATTAACAGCACCAATTATTCCTAAAACAGAGAAAAGAAGAGCTTTTTTCATGATTTTTGTTTGTTACGACGAAATTTTAAACGATTTAGTCTTTAGAACGAGAAAGTGGTACGCAAAGCACCGATCGTTACTGTGTCACTACCAGCATTTTGACCAGGATTAAAGATAAAAATTACACCAGGCGTGATACTAATATTTCGGGAAATGGGATAACGATAGAACAGTTCAACATGGGTGGTAGAAGCAGGTTGACCACCTGCAACACCGCCAGTACCGTTGTAGAGGCTAGGATAGTTGATACCGCCAGTCAGGTTACTGCTAGTAATTTTAGGAGGTTGCCCAACATAAATACCTAGCAAGTCACCTTCACGGAAAATGTCAAGGAAATTGGAGAAGGCCATCCAGTTAAATGTATCCACTGAACCAGAAATAGCCGCATCTTTAATATTAGAAGTTGTAAAGCCAAGCCAACCACCAAGACTAATATTTTTGCTAGCATTCCATGAAATTGTAGAACCAAAAGCATTGGTGCTAAAACGGGAAGCAGGTATCACAGAACCAATGATGTTATCCCCAACAGGGTTATTTAGCGTACCGTTGTTGGTATAAGAGTTGAGATAGTAGAGGGCAAGGTCAACTCGATCAAACAAGTTTGCAGCGAGTTGTACACCAATGGATGTATTACCCCCAAATAAACCACCATCTCCAGTTGCTACAGGAGCGTCACCTGCTGAGTAAACAGCTTGTAAACTGAAGCTCTTATTAATTTGCCAGTCGAAACCTAAACCTGCTTGTCCAGCGTTAAAACCGATGATTGGGTTACGTTGTGCAAATAAAGATAAAGGACCTTGTCCTGCGCCCTCAACGCGGTTAGGACCACGAAATACATTGACTGCATTCACGCCACGCGGTCCCACAATCAGCGCAAGATTATTGGTTGGCAAGAAGCGATAGGTAAGGTCACTTAAAACAAATGTATTGGCTGTATTTGCTTCATAACCAAGACGGTTGTAGCCATTATTAAGCGCATAGAGACTCGTCAGAGGATCGGCGGCGGTGCTGAGGTTTCCGACTTGCAAGCCCGTAAGTAAGAGACTGCGATCGCTAAATTGTGTTACCAAATTCAATTGGACTTGCTGACCAAATGTGACATTGGTTGCAGGGTCTGTGGTCTTGGTCGCTAAGGGACCACCGATTTGGGCAGAGTTGCCAAAGCGTCCTTGTAAACCAAAGATGGCTTGACCATAAAGTTTAGTTGTGGTCGAGAATTGCTGCGCTTCGAGTTTGGCAGTCTTTGCATCAAGTGCATCGACACGACCGCGCAGAGTTGCAAGTTCGGTCGCAAATTCTTCTTGGAGTTTTTGCAAAGTAGCGAGATCTTCTTTGCTGACCTTATCAGCCAAACCTGCGGAGATGATTTCATTGATCTTGTCTAAACAAGCATTTAACCCAGCCGCAAATTCGTAGCGACTAGTTGCTTGTTTGCCACGAAATGTACTATCTGGATAACCAGCAATACAACCGTAACGCTCGACCAAAGATTGCAGCGCTGTGAAAGCCCAATCAGTGGGACGGACATCACTGAGTTGAGAGACAGAGCTAACACCTTCAGCTTTTTTGGTTGCAGGATTAGAAATTAGCTCTTGGTTAATTTGACGAATAATCGCTGATTCGCCAGTCTTTGGTTGACGTACGTCTTGAGCTGGAACTACAACCATCGGATCGTTGCCGATCGCACGAATCAGGCTCGAATCCGATTTGATATTTGGATTAACCTGAGTTGATTGTGTTTCTGCATTAGCACCGTTGCTGAGAAGAGCAGAATACGAGATAATTGTACTAAGC
>JAYUSC010000424.1:0-1524 GCA_043755885.1 Pseudanabaena sp.
TACGATACTTGCCCTTGTAACTTGTTCCAAGGGCTTTTTTCTGGTTTTGTTGTTATCCTACTCTGACCATGCTTTTGTCCCGCTTTAAGTTGCTACCCACCAGGAACAAAGAAGGCGATCGCAGTGAGTGCAGGCAGATAATCAAGAAAGTAATAGCGTCACACTATTGACTTAATAGCGTCACACTGTTAGTTTAATAGTGTGACGCTATTAAACAATCATTATGGAAACCAAACGCAAACCACCAAATCCAAATGGCAATCCTAACTTTCGCAGTCGCTGGGATAACTTAGGAGAGACATCAACTGTCAGATTGCCTCAATCCCTGCACTTAGTATTTAAAGATCTTGCCACTGATATTAATGACGGCAAAGTCAAACTCTCTGATTTGAAACCTCGTTCCGACCTGCTGCAAAAGCTTGAAGAATTTGAGCAATTGCAAATGCAATCATGGGGCAAGTTCGCAAAACAGAAAGGAAAATTTACTACCAATTCACCACGCTGGACCAAGTACAACGAGTTTAAAGCATGGCTAGCTACTCAGCTACCGTAATCAATTACGACACTAAAACAGGAGATTTAAACTAAATGAGCATGACACTTGAGCAGATACAGGAACTTCTTGCCCAAACCCTAGAAATTACTAACCGCAACTCAAGAGCGATCGCTGAAACCAGAGATATCGCGGATCAAAATACCAGAGACATCAGAGAAACTAGGATGATCGCTGACTCAAACGCGAGGGCTATAGAAGCAAATGCCAATGAGACAGCACTCCTCAAAGAAGCTGAGCGATCGCTATTTGCCAGTCAAGAGCGCCTAACTATTGCCATGATTGGCTTAGCTGATACAGTTGCTGAATACAATCAGCGCATGGACAGAACACAGGCTGAAATCAGAGGGTTACGCATTGAAACCAGACGGATATTAGAGCGATGGCTCGGTGAACCATTCACCGACGATCCAGATGTTGACATCAACCCCGCATAAACTTGCTACCCTCATCAATGCGGACACCAAAAAAGGAGAAGCGGCGCGATACGCCGCTTCTCCTTTTTTGGTGTTGCGATCGCATCACCGCACAAAGAACGAAGCCCAAAGCATCTTCAATCCACTCAACAGCATGAGCCAATTTGCAGACATCGCAAAAAAGTAAGGCAGGATGCTCCAAACACACCAGAGCAAAAATAGGAGCGATGCGATCGCAGGAATTAGAAATTGCGATCGCAAATAAGTAAACGCAGATTTTGGTCGAGCAGATTTTAATTGCATAGTTAACGCGCTAAAAATTCTAAAGTTTCTGAATCACCAAAGATATACTTATCTACCGAAACGACTAGCAAAGTTTGAATGTTGCTGTAGTATCCTGAGAGAGAGAACAGCAGTTAGCTAACAATTTCGAGCATGAGGTAAATCTTTTATGATCGTGACTCAAGGACATCAAAAACTTTTCACCCTGCTTGTACCTCTGCGAGAATATTTTCAGCAGGAATATCAAACTCGTCTCGATCGCCTTATTTTGTT
>JAYUSC010000425.1:0-1524 GCA_043755885.1 Pseudanabaena sp.
AATTAAAGGGGTGTCGAACCCCTTTAATTAACACGCTTACATCCCGTCGCTCATTCTTGTAAACGAATAGAGCGCGGGGCTTTCGCTTAGTAGCTAAACCATCAAAGATTCTAAGCCTTCAGGGTTGATGATGCACAGTACATCGCGATCGGGAATCCGCTGAATTAAATTTTTGCGCTCTAGTTTGCCCAGTACCCGCGTGACAGTCTCTCTGGCTAACCCACTGAGACTACTAAGTTCACGATGGGGTAAATTAGGAATTTCTAAACCACCACTAACTTTTGTGCCTTGTCCTTCGGCGAGGAATAGCAGCACATCGGCGACGCGAGAAGTGCTATCAGCCTCGCGTAAGCGTAAACGTCGATTAACTTGACGTAAGCGCTTCGCCATTAATCTTGCTAAATGAATGCCTGCGATCGGCTCTGTTTCAAGCAAATGTACAAAATCGGCAGCAGGGAGGCTGCCGATGGTTGTGGGCGTAAGCGTAATCACATCGGTGGATCTGGGTACTTGATCAAGTGGAGCCATTTCCCCAAACATCTCCCCAAAGCCTAAGATATTCAGGGTAATTTCTTTGCCATCGAGGTTATAGGTGCGAATTTTTGCCCAGCCTTCTAAGATGAAATAAACTGAGTTGCCCCAGTCATTCTCCAACAAAATCACTTGATCGGCTGGATGACTGCGCGTGACCATGTGAGATGTAGCCCTAATTACGGCTTCATCGGGTAACCCCACGAAGAATGGGGCAGACATAATTTTTTGCTGAAGATCAGTTCCATCCCGCATAGTGGCTGCTCATATCTCTTAAAGATTTATTGTAAGTAATCACTCTATCTGAGTTTGTGGCGATAGGTATTGCCGTCAGCACAATGACTTAGTTGTTTTTCAGCTTGCGTTCCCCAGTAATTTATGTAGCCTTGACGCTAAAGATTTAATGATTCCGTTGGGATAACCGTCTTCGGGAGGAACGATCGAGGCTTCAATGTCGGCAACTACATCTGGAGGCAAATCGAGAATTCTGACTAGCCTTTGATAGGCTGCGGCTTCATCAAGGTTGATCATTGGCTCATCAGGATTGCGCCGACTAGCTTGAATCACTTGATAGCCAAGTCTGAGGGTCATTTTGCGATCTTCAACACTTTTGATGTTGGGGACAACTTCTTCTAGAGGAATATTTTGCCCTAAGTAATCTTTAAGTCGAGTTTTCAGTTCGCTACGAGCTGCATCAGTTTTGGCAAATAACATGGCAAATTCATCCAGCATCATCCGAATTTCATCAGGCTCCAGCTTGCCGTCAGCCCAAGCCATTGCGGCTACAGCCCGAAGCATATCCATCTGACGCGGACCAATCGGAGGGGGGAGCTCTTGAGGTGTCATAGATTTACCCTTAGCCAAGTTTATTTGCCAAATATGCACAAATCATAGGCTAGATTCCATGAAAATATGCCTTCTCGTTATTAATGTTTATAGCTTAAGGGGCTTACACAAAATAATTGCCCCCCAGAATTGTTGGGGCGGCAAAGC
>JAYUSC010000426.1:0-3583 GCA_043755885.1 Pseudanabaena sp.
CCTGCTGCGCGGGCGAACCAGCTTCTTTGGGTTTTATATTTAATTGCACCTAGCTACTTATCAAAGGCATGAAAGTTCCCTGCTCTCTGAGGACTCTTACAGCAGTTATCGCTCAAACCCACCACAAGAAGGGTCGCAGGGCGAAGCCCCGCAATGGGTTTTATATTCTTGTTTATGGCGGGTTTGAAAATAAATTGCTGTAACTTATTATTTTCTTGTTCCCCCTCTTCTATGCGAGAGAGCTAGGGGTGAGGGTCTTAGAAACTTCTGCGTAAGGTGAGATGGTAATATAGAAGACTGTTGCTGTGGGCAGGCACAGCAACGGTCTTCTATATTACGTAAAGCAAATGCAACCGCAGATCATTGTTATTAAAATTGGCACATCTAGCCTTAGTGATCCTGAATCAGGGGATTTGCAACTAGCGACGATCGCCAAATTAGTAGAAGCGATCGTGCATTTACGGCGGGCGGGACATAGTGTGATTTTAGTGTCTTCGGGAGCCATAGGAATCGGCTGCGGTAGGCTCGGACTAAAGCAACGTCCTCGCAAAATCTCTAAAAAGCAAGCCGTTGCAGCGGTGGGACAAGGGCGCTTAATCAGGATTTACGACGACTTTTTTGGATCTCTACAACAACCCGTTGCTCAAGTTTTATTAACCCGTGGCAACCTCATCCAGCGACAGCACTATATGAATGTCCATGCAACCTTCCATGAGTTGCTAGAGATGGGCGTAGTGCCAATCGTGAATGAGAATGACACGGTTGCTGTTGATGAGTTGAAGTTTGGCGATAACGATACACTTTCGGCTTTAGTCGCGAGTCTGGTTGAAGCAGATTGGTTGTTTCTATTAACCGATGTTGATCGTCTATATACCGACGATCCGCGCCAAAACCCTGACGCACAACCAATTGAGTTTGTGGAATATTCTGAATTACAAGATCTTAGGCAAGCAATCGGTGAGAAGCAAGCCCTAGGCGCACAGGGTGGCGGTACTCAGTGGGGAACTGGCGGCATGACCACTAAACTCGATGCAGCCCGAATTGCTTCAGCCGCAGGAGTTCGCACGGTGATCACACGCGGCGCTTTCCCCGATCGCATATCTGCAATTCTGCGTGGCGAGAATTTTGGTACGCAATTTGCGGCTCAGCCCAAAACAGTTAATGCGCGTAAACGTTGGATTGCTTACGGGATGGTTCCCTTGGGCAAGCTGTTTTTGGACGATGGAGCTGTAACTGCGGTGATTCGCAAAGGGCGATCGCTATTACCTGCGGGAATCACTCAAGTCGATGGCAAGTTTGAGGCAAATGAGTCTGTAAGTCTTTGCGATCGCAATGGCATAGAGATTGCTAGAGGGCTATCTAATTACAGCAGCAGTGACATTCTTCGCATTCTCGGCTCTCAGTCAGAAGATATCCCCCGATTATTAGGTTTTGACGGCGAAGAGACAGTTATTCATCGGGATAACTTAGTTAGTTTGTGAATTCTAAGAGATCCCCCTTAATCCCCCTTCTTAAGGCGTTAATATACTTGACACACCAAATCTCTAAAAACCCCTCCCTAACCCCCCCCTTTTAAGGGGAGGGAACTAGAATTCCAATCTTCCTCCCTTTTAAGGGGAGGGAACTAGAATTCCAATCTTCCCCCCTTTCAAGGAGAGGGAACTAGAATTCCAATCTTCCCCCCTTTCAAGGAGAGGGAACTAGAATTCCGATCTTCCCCCCTTTCAAGGGGAGGGAACTAGAATTCCGATCTTCCCCCCTTTCAAGGGGAGGGAACTAGAATTCCGATCTTCCCCCCTTTTAAGGGGAGGGAACTAGAATTCCGATCTTCCCCCCTTTCAAGGGGGGATTGAGGGGGGTGTATTTTTATGGTGTGTCAAGTATATTAATGCCCTTCTTAAGGGGGAGGAATATAATTAATTCTCTCCTCTTCTTAATCTCTGGACTTTAGACTAATAGATAAAGGCGGCGCAAAGCGCCGCACGGTAAATTATGACGACAGTTTATCGGTAATCAATTTATTGGTGGATTGAGGTTCGGCGCGTCCTTGGGTTTTCTTCATGGTTTGACCGACAAAGAAGCCTAGGAGCTTAGTTTTACCAGCCTTGTATTGTTCCACTTCCTTCGGATTAGCGGCAATGATCTCATCGATGATTTGCTCAAGTTCTGCACCTGCGAGAACTGTCAATCCTTTAGATGCAACTAAATCTTTAACCGAGCCACCTTTGAGAATCAGTTCAGGCAAGATATCTTTAGCGATTTTACTGCTGATAGTGCCATCGGTGATTAATTTAATCATCTCTCCTAAAACTGTAGGCGTGAGGACAATATCCGCAATCTTGAGCTTGTTCTCATTGAGATAGGCGGTGACATCGCCCATTACCCAGTTAAAGACTTGCTTTGGTTCCGCACCCGTGAGAATCGTCGCGTCAAAGAACTCGGCAATGCTGCGATCGTCGGCAATCAGAGCCGCATCGTAGGGAGTCAAGCCGAATTCATCACGATAGCGCTTGCGATTGACGACAGGAAGAGTGGGAAGCTCTGAACGATATCGCGCTAACGTGGTTAGCGGAACTTCGATCGCCATTAAGTCTGGCTCAGGGAAATAGCGATAGTCGCTCGCGCCTTCCTTCGATCGCATACTGATTGTGCGTTGAGTATTTTCTTCCCAAAGGCGAGTTTCTTGCTTGATGATTTCACTACCAGTTTCGATCGCATCGACTTGGCGCTTGATTTCAAAATCGATCGCTCTTTGAATGGCGTTGAAGGAGTTCATGTTTTTGATTTCCACCTTCGTGCCGAACTTCTCTCGCCCAACAGGACGGACAGAAATATTCACGTCACAACGTAATGAACCTTCTTGCATGTTGCCATCGCACACGCCGAGATAGCGCATAATCCGTCTGATTTCTTGAGCATAAGCCGCCGCTTCTGCACCTGTTCGCATATCTGGCTCTGAGACGATTTCGCATAAAGCCACGCCTGTACGATTGAAATCTACGAGTGAGTGACTAGATCCTGAAAGGCGATCGCTACCCGCATGTACTAGTTTTCCTGCGTCTTCTTCCATGTGCAAACGGGTAATCCCAATCCGTTTGGTGCTGCCATCTTCTAGTTGGATTTCTAGCCAACCATGCTCTGCGATCGGCAAGTCAAATTGCGAAACTTGGTAGTTTTTGGGGAGATCGGGATAAAAATATTGTTTGCGATCGAATTTACTATGGGGAGCGATTTGGCAATTGAGGGCTAGTCCAGCTTTGACGGCATATTCCAATACTTTTTCGTTAAGTACAGGCAACACCCCAGGCATCCCCAGACAGACAGGACAAACATTTGTATTTGGTGGTGCGCCAAACTGGGTTGAGCAGTTGCAAAAGATTTTGGAGTTTGTGGTCAACTGACAATGGGTTTCTAAACCAATGACGGCTTCGTATTGTGTCTTGGTAGTAGTAGGGGCGGTTGCGGTCATAACTGGTGCGTTTAGGCGAAGTATTTGGCGATATACAAAAGATCCAGCAAATAGCGATCGCACTACTTGCTCAATCTATTATAAATCTTAGCATTGTATAAAAATTGGTTTTAT
>JAYUSC010000427.1:0-3575 GCA_043755885.1 Pseudanabaena sp.
ACTTTGCCCAGAGATACATTGTGGCGCTAGGATTGGCGATTTCCCAGCCGATCGCTTGCAGTGATTTGATCATTGCATCTCGCCGCTCTTGAAATGTGGCAACCACGCGATCAATTGGTGCGCGATCGCAAGATAAAGCTTTGATTGCACCACGCATGATCCCTTGATATTGATTGAAGTCTACAGCGGCTTTAATTTGACGTAGAGCCTTAATTAGTTCACGATTGCCAACGGCAAACCCAACTCGAAAGCCGCCCATGTTGTAGGACTTAGACATGGTGAAAAATTCAATACTGACACTGCGATCGCAATCGGCTTGCAACACTGAAGGTGGTTTTGATCCATCAAATACTAAGTCGAGATAAGGGAAGTCATGCACTAATACGAGATTATGCTGTTGACAAAACTTGACGGCGGATTGAAAAAATTCTAACGTGGCTGTTGCTGTGGTGGGGTTGTGAGGGTAGCTCAACACCATCATTTTTGATTGTGATAACACTGTCTCAGGAATATCCGCAAAGATTGGTAAAAAGTTGTTTTCGATCAATAACGGCATTCCATATACTTGCCCGCCTGCCAAATGAATGCCGCCATAGTGGGAGGGATATCCAGGGTCTTGTAAAAGGGCAAAATCATTTGGGTTGAGTAAGGCAAGCGGCAAATGGGCTGTACCTTCTTGTGAGCCAATTAACGCTAGTACTTCTGTCTCTGGATCAACTGTGATATCAAATCGCTGCTGCACCCACTCGGCTACAGTCTCCCGAAAGTCTAACGTGCTACCAAATAGTGAATATCCATGCGTACTAGAATCTTGGAGAGACTCTGCGATCGCATCTAAAATAAATGTATCGGTGGGCAAATCGGATGAACCAAGCGACAAATCAATTACTGTCATTCCTGATGCTTTGACCTGACTTTTAGCACTGTCCATATCGGCAAATACATTGGACTGTAGCGACTTGAGGCGATCGGCAAATTGCATAAAACTAAGCAAGTATGAAAATAGGATGTGTAGTGCTTTGCACTACACATCCTATTATAAAAGCAATGTGAGGGTGCGCCCCGAAGTGGCGCACCCTCACAACTTATTCATGGTTGCGTTAACATAGTGATAAGTTGTTGAATTATCAAAAGAAAAATTATGGTCTGCTGTAAAACAAAATCCAACCTAGCTAAGGCTGTAAAGTTACATCGCAATTTTCATTTCAAAACTGGATTGCTTTTAGATCAAGGTGTGCGGCTGTTCGGCGTACATAAATGCTTTCTTACCAAACCATTTTACAAAGCCGTCAAAGTGGCTGGCTACGCCAATGTTTCTTTAGCTAGTATTGCGCTTGTCTTGCTAGAAGACTAATATTGCTCTTAGCAAGATTCATATATAGGAAAATTTCGCATGATTACATTGACTGACGCTGCGATCTCTCGCGTAAGAAATCTTCAAAGCCAACGCTCCACTTCTGCGCCTTTGCGTTTAGGCATTAAGCAAGGTGGTTGCTCAGGATTGTCTTATTTGATGGACTTTGTTGATCAACTTGAATCTGATGACAATCAGTATGAATATAATGGTGTCCAAATCGTGATTAACAATAGCAATTTGCCTCAGCTCCAAGGGCTAGAACTCGACTACACCGAGGATCTGATGGGCGGTGGATTTCGTTTCCGTAATCCTAACGCCAGTAAGTCTTGCAGTTGCGGGACTTCTTTTGCAACTCCTAAAGAAATTGGCGCACCTGTAGCCTGTAGCTAATCTCAAAAAAAGAAGCCGCGCAATGTGCGGCTTCTTTTTTTATGATTCATTCTTCAACGGAGTTCGCTCAATCGACTTTCTTAATTCAAGCATTACATCGATCCGAGATTGTGAGAAGATTTAGCTGTAAGAAATTCAGTTATGTTTTCGGCTAATAGATCAATGAGATATTTGCTGCGTCGCTTTTTGGCTTGGTTTGCGATCGCCATCATCACAATAACCACATTATTTGCCTGTGCCAACGGCAAAATCATCAGTAACGGGAAACTGGGGATTAGCGATCGCACTGATGAGCGGATCGTTTTAGGCACAACCAGCAAAATTCGTACCCTCGATCCTGCCGATGCCAACGAATTTTTTATTAGCAATATTTTTTACAACACGCTCGAACGTCTATATACGTATAAAGAAGGCTCCAACGAGATCATTCCCCAACTAGCCTCAGATATGCCCAAGGTTAGTGAAGATGGCTTGATCTATACCGTGCCAGTGCGAACAGGGATCAAGTTCCACGATCGCACTAACTTCAATGCCTACACAATGAAATTTGCTTTAGATCGCTTCATGAATTCTAAAGGAGCGCCAGCATATATCTTGACTGATGTGATCGAAGCCATCTCTGTGCCAAGCGAAACCGAACTAATTTTCAAGCTCAAAAAACCTTTGCAATTTTTCCCGAAATTTCTAGCATTTACAGGAGCAGCCGCAATATCGCCTCAGGTTTACAAGCATATCAAAGATGAAAAAACAGGCAAGCTATTATTCTTGCCCGATAAATTAGTTGGCACTGGTCCCTATCAAGTCACCCAGTTTGTCGAAGGTAGCTACTTACGTCTAGATGCATTTCCCGATTATTGGGGTAAAAAGCCTGTCAACAGAGGGATTGATATTCAGTTTTTCTCTTCTAATTCCAACTTACTTAACGCATTTAAAACTGGTGCAGTTGATATAGCTTTTCAGACACTCACGCCAACGCAGGTCAAGAATGTCGAGACCAATGCTAAACAAAATGGTTGGACAATCGCCTCAGGGCAAGGTGCAACCATCTTATATATGGTATTAAATACGCAACAAGCACCACTGAATGACGTGCGCGTGCGCCAAGCTCTAGCCGCCGCAATTGATCGACCTCTACTAGAATCACGCATATTTTTTAATCAACGTGCGCCTTTATACAGCTTGATCCCTAGCTCTTTTGCTGAGTCCAAACCCACGTTTGAGCAAAAATATGGTGATGGTAATGGCAAACTAGCGCGGCAATTGCTGGAGTCAGCAGGATATTCTGACAATAAACCTGCTGAAATTACCATTTGGTATTCCCCCAAATATGGCGGTAACGGCGATCTCGTTGCTAGCACTTTGAGAGCCGCAATTCAAAAGAAGGTCGGCAAAATTTTACAGATCAAAACTGAGCGCGTCGAAAATACTGTCGGCTATGCTTTTCTAGACAAAGGTGTATATCCCGCCTATCTGCTCGATTGGGTTCCCGATATTCTTGACCCCGATAACTACATCAAGCCATTTTTAGAATGTGAAGAAGTAAAAGCCGATCGCTGCACAAAGGGTAGTAGTCAGTTTCAAGGGTCGTTTTATAACAACCCAGAAATGAATGAGTTAATTGCTAAGCAGCGCAAAGAGCGCGATGTGGTTAAGCGATCGCAAATACTTGAAAAAATCCAAGAAATTGTGGCTCAAGATGTACCATTTATTCCACTCTGGCAAAACAAAGAATACGCCTTTGCTCAAAAAGGTGTCCAAGGAGTCAAAATCGAACCCAACCAACAACTTCCCTACTGGAATATTTCCAAATAGCCAAAAGGAGCGCGAA
>JAYUSC010000428.1:0-3574 GCA_043755885.1 Pseudanabaena sp.
GGCGGGCGCAGCCCGCCACAGCGTTTTTGCGGTTTGTATGGATCATTTTTTGCTTGGAGTTCCCTAACTACGAAATAATCGTGAATATTGAGTTTCGTGGTTAGCACAAGCTAAACTCGCCCCCCAGCCGCACCATTCCAATTCATTGTCTAAACATTTTAATGCTAACTGAGAACTACTCAGAATATCATTACTGAGCCTGAAGATAACTTGCTGTCCAGTAGTTTGCCCAAATGGAACAGACCGCACCGCCGCGCTGACTAAATTGGATAGCCAGCTATAAATATAGCCAACTGTAGTATTACTAACATCAATCCCTAAGCTTGCGGCAACAATTCCAAAAGCGATCGCATAGTTGCAACCTTTACCTTGAGCATTTTCTTTGGCGGTTGGTAAAAGATCTCTAATTGATTCACGGATCGCTAATTGCTCGTTTTGACGATCTGATTGACTATCTGGAAGTTGCCACCATAACTTCATTAAGGACTGTCCCATTTGCCAACTGGCGAGACGGACTTCTTCAGACTCTCTAGTTGCCGATAGCCAATTATTCCAATAGTTTAGAGCATTTATATTATTAGATACCATAGCCTGATGAGCGCGAATTGCGATCGCAGCTTCGTTAGTAATAAATCCAAAGCTCATCTCGTTTTTTAACCAATCACAAAGATCCGACTCAGTTTGGATTGAGCCATTATTGCAAAGATATTCGATACCTTCGGAATAGCTGTAAGCACCAACTGGCAGAGCAGGACTAGTGATCTGCAATAGTCGCAATAATTGCCAAGAATCAGGATTAATGATCATGGTGATGGTGGTAAGCGCCCGACTCTGGTTGAAAGGGTTGAGTTTCGTGAGTCGCGGTCAGTCCCATTTGCAAAACCATATCTTCTAAGACTGAATCAGGAGTCAGTCGCAGATAAGTTTCAGTAATTTCCAAAGAAATATGGCGATTACCTAAATGATAGGCGGCTCTCAAAAATTCTAGGGGATGATTGGCTGTAACTGTGACTACAGGTTCAGGTTTAGCGACGACAATTGCGATCGCAGCACCATGCTGATCGGCAAGGATATCACCTTCTCTGAGAACGGTTCCTCTCTGAAGCTGTAAATTAATCTCTTCTCCTTCCACCGTCGTAAATCGGTGACGGCTGCGAGTTCTATCTTCAGCAATGAGGGCAAGTGTTAAGAGAGAGTCCTGATCGACTAGTTTCTTTGCTTCTGTTGATAAACGTTTCGTAACAATATGCATTAGCTAAAATTACAGTAAAGTAGAGGCGACGCTTTGCGTCATTTCTACTTTACCGCATATACAAGCAGGATAAATCCCAATGTCACCATTTCGCGTCGGAGTTGCTGGTCCCGTTGGTTCTGGAAAAACTGCCCTCGTTGATTCTCTCTGCAAATCTATGCGATCGCATTTCCAAATAGCGGTCGTCACCAATGATATTTATACCCAAGAAGATGCTCAGTTTTTAGTCCGTAGTGAAGCTCTATCTCGCGATCGCATAGTCGGTGTAGAGACAGGCGGATGTCCCCATACTGCCATTCGTGAAGATGCATCGATGAATCTTGCTGCGATCGAGCAATTAGAACTGCGCTTTACCGATTTAGATTTACTATTTGTCGAGAGTGGCGGTGATAATCTTGCTTCTACCTTTAGCCCCGAATTAGTTGATTTAACCCTTTATGTAATTGATGTGGCGGCTGGTGACAAAATTCCTCGCAAAGGTGGTCCTGGAATTACTAAATCAGATTTATTAGTAATAAATAAAATCGATCTGGCTCCCTATGTTGGCGCAGATCTAGATGTCATGGATCGCGATGCTCGAAAAATGCGTGGTGACAAACCTTTTGTATTTAGCAATCTTAAAACTCAGGTCGGCTTAACAACAATCACGGAATTTATTATTGGACGAATGTAAGCAAACGGCTTACTCCCTTCCCACCCAAAGAACAGGGATTATTCACTGGGAAGGGAGTAAGTATAAGGCTTTGGTCAAGAAATGTATTCTGTGATACAACCCGTTAAGATTAACTGTATCAGGATTATGAAGCTATCATTTTGATTGATATGTGTGTGAGAAGTGAGGTTTTTTACCTCCATCCTGAATTTTCGTGTAATTTTTTTTAATAGAATTCAATAGTTTGGAGGCGTTAAAGTTTAATGGGCAGTCAAATGAATCGTCGCAAATTTATCGTTTATGGCTCTACAGCCCTTGGAATTAGTAGTTTAATCAAAGCCTGCGCTCCAGCTACACCCACCACGACCGCAACTACTGCTGCATCACCTACAGCCAAAAGTACAGCCGCAGCTAGTGGTGGCACGATCAAGGTGGGGATCTTGCACTCTTTGAGTGGCACGATGGCAATCAGCGAAAAGAGCCTCGTCGATGCCACTCAACTTGCGATCGAAGAAATCAATAAGGCTGGCGGTGTATTAGGTAAACAGATCGAAGCGATCGTTGAAGATGGCGCTTCTGACTGGCCAACATTTGCTGAAAAAGCCAAGAAGTTGATCGATCAAGATAAGGTCGTAGTTGTCTTCGGTTGCTGGACTTCTTCAAGTCGTAAAGCCGTACTTCCAGTATTTGAATCCAAAGATCATCTACTCTTCTATCCTGTCCAATACGAAGGACAAGAATGCTCGAAAAATATCTTCTACACTGGCGCTACTCCTAACCAGCAAATTGAACCTTCCGTAGACTGGCTACTCAAGAACAAGGGTAAAGAATTCTTCCTTGTTGGCTCTGACTATGTATTCCCTCGTACCGCTAATACGATCATCAAGGCGCAATTGGCAGCCTCTGGCGGTAAGGTCGTCGGTGAAGACTATCTGCCATTAGGCAACTCTGAAGTCACCCCGATCATCGCCAAGATCAAGCAAGCATTACCCAATGGTGGTGTAATCTACAACTCACTCAATGGTGATAGTAATGTTGCTTTCTTCAAACAGATGCAAGGTGCTGGGCTGACTGCCGACAAATATCCTTCGATGTCCGTTAGTATTGCTGAAGAAGAAGTTAAGGCGATCGGTCCTGAATTCTTGAAGGGTCACTATGCAGCTTGGAACTACTTCATGACTGTTGAAAATCCTGCTAACAAGAAGTTCGTCGAAGCATTCAAAGCGAAGTTTGGAGCTGATCGCGTTACCAATGATCCGATGGAAGCTGGCTATATTGCCGTCAATATCTGGGCGCAAGCTGTCAAGAAAGCAGGTAAAGCTGATGATCTCGAAGCGGTAAGAACGGCTGCTCTTGGTCAAACCTTTGATGCTCCTGAAGGTAAGGTGACAATGGAAAACAGCCATCACTTATCCAAGTTTGTGCGGATTGGTGAAGTCACGGCTGATGGTCAGTTTAAGGTTGTTTACGAAACCAAGTCTGCTGTTGAGCCATTGCCTTGGAACCAGTTTGTTACTGAAACTAAAGGTTACTCATGCGACTACTCTGACAAGTCTAAGGGTGGCAAGTTCAAGAAAGCCTAGGATTCCATTTAAATAAACACGGATAGGGGCAATTCATGAATTGCCCCTATATTTTTCTTTGTTCATTTCGGTGTTAAACAAATGATG
>JAYUSC010000429.1:0-1517 GCA_043755885.1 Pseudanabaena sp.
CTCAATGATATGGCACTTTGGGAAGATCGGTTCTATCCGCCCGATGTGCAAACGCCTGCTTATTCCATTAATCGCGATCTCGAAGATTTGGGCTATATCGCTTTCTATCTATTGAAAGGTGGTGTGATCGATCTTGAAAATCGTTCCTGTTTAAATCCCTTCGATCCCGACCATTGGGGCGGTAAAGTTCATCTGGGGCTGAAAAAATTTGTGCAGAATTTGCTCGGCTTTGGGGAAACTACTTATAGCAGTGCGGAAGTGGCTCGGAGGGCGCTACTACGTCTGCACATTGATCGCGATGCGCTACTGGAATTTATTGACGAAGAGGAGGTTGAGCCAGTCAAGAAGAATTGGTGGGGCTGGCTAACTAAGAAAATAATTGTGATCGCAATCGGTGTAGTTCTCTTATTACTACTAGTTTTCTTGCTGTATTTCTGGTTAACGCAACCACCCAAAGCTGCAAACCTAAATTTCCCTTGCTGTATTAACCAAATATCCGATATTCCTGAGGGCAAATTCACCTATATATCTGACAAAAATGGCACTTGGAATTATACACTTTTACAAAATAATTTGATTGCTAAGGGTTCGACGCTCGAAGATGAACTCCAAAAACGCCAGCCGAAACTCCAACTAAGCTATCAGCCTGTAAATGTTGATCGAAATGCCGATCAGTCCCCAATCGCACAATTATTATCCAACCAAGCCGACTTTGCGATCTCTAGTCTGACTGACAATCTTGGTGGTGATTTTATCACGCAAAACATTGCCTACGATGGCTTAACGGTGTTTGTTGCGTTTAGTTATGCCCAACGCAATAATAGTTTACCAACCTCTTTACAGGGTAGACTCACCTTTGCCCAATTGCGCCAACTTTACACTGGAGAAATTATCAATTGGCGACAGCTAGGCGGTCCAGACTTACCTGTGAAGCTCTATATGCCTCTAGATGATGAGTCAGTCAAGATTTTTGAGAAACGGGTACTCAAAGATAAAGTTGCGATCGCAGCTTTCCGACAATTGAGCAAAGATGGGAATAATGGCATCACATCTCTATCTATTTTTGATTCATTGCGGCAAGTAATCCAAGACTTTGAGGATCGCAATATTGGCAGTATTTCTTTCGGCTCTATCAGTCAAGTCTTTGGACAATGCTCAGTCTATCCTATGGCGATCGCTGATGATTATCGCTCCTTCGTTTCACCTCTAGTCTGGACAAATGGCGGGGCTATCACCCCCAATGCCGATCTTTGCAATGAAAAAGGTAGTTACAGTCAAAACTACAATGCTTTTATCAATCAAAACTATCCCCTTGCCTATCCCATTTCGGTAGTCTATACCCGCGACAACCGCCGATTACCGATCGCTGAGCGTTTTGTCTCGATTATGCGAACTGAGGAAGCCCAGAATTTACTCAAGCAAACTGGACTAATCCCTCTAAAATTTCCGATCAAATAACAAAAAGCGAATGGTACTCCTTTCCCAGTGAATAATCAGGGTTGCGCGGCGAAGCCGCG
>JAYUSC010000430.1:0-3566 GCA_043755885.1 Pseudanabaena sp.
TGCTTGGCGGTGTGGAACAACATATACTTTCCCTAATGTTCTATTTCTATTTTACTTGCAGAAAATGAAATCAGCATGAAATCTTTTTTTGCGATCGCATAGCACTCACGACTCACCATAATTCTGCTAGTCATGAATTATTCGCGTCCCCAGTGATTTATCGCAGCAAGATTGTAGGGGCTTAGCATTTGCGCCACAATTTCAAACATATCACAGAAACCCCGATCTGCAAATGCTAAGCCCTCTGTGCTTTGACAGACAATTTGTCCCTGCGTTGCGAGGTTTTGGGCAAAGCATTCCCAAATGAAGATTATCTAAAAATTTATAGATTGTGGTGGGAATGCTTTGCCCCTACAATTCTATTTTATTTATTAGAACTCTGACCGCTCTAACTCTTCATATATCTGTCTTGAATCTTTGAAAGAATCTAGAGACTCATTTTTGCGATTAATTTGCTCTAAAGCAAAACCCAAATTATTTAGAGAACCTGCTTCACCATCACTATCACCGATTGCTCTAGCAATTTCAAGAGATTGCTGATAAAAGTGAACTGCTTGCTGATACTGTCCCAGTGAATAGTAAGAATTACCCAAATTGACAAGAGAACTTTGTTCTCCATTTCTGTTGCCGATTCTTCTAGTAATTTCAAGAGATTGCTGATAAAAATGAATTGCTTGTTGATACTGTTTCAATGAATCGTAAGTAGAGCCTAGATTGTTAAGAGAACTTGCTTCAGTATTGTAATCACCGATTTTTCTAGCAATTTCAAGAGACTGATGATAAAACTGAATCGCCTGCTGATACTGCCCTAGTAAATAATAGGAATTGCCTAGATTGTTAAAAGAAGCAGATTCACTATCGCTATCACCGATTTTCCTTGCAATTTCAAGAGACTGATGATAAAACTGAATTGCTTGCTGGTGCTGACCTAACGAATCATAAGCGTTGCCTAGATTAATTAAAGACGTTGCTTCACTATCGCTATCACCGATTTTCCTAGCAATTTCAAGAGCCTGATGATGAAATTGAATTGCTTGCTGGCAATACCCAAGCGAAAAGTAAGTATTGCCTAGACCTTCAAGAGAAGTTGCCTCACCATCCAGATCTACAAACTTGCGGGACAATTCCAAAGCTTGATTGTAAGAATCAATTGCACGCTGAAATTCACTCAAGCTATCATAGGCTCGTCCTAATCCATTCAAAATATTTATCTGACTAGCAGTATTGCGATTAGATTCTGGATCAGAGCCAGAGGGATTAGCTTCCATTAACAACCGATGTAAGAGATCGATACGTTCTTGCTTTTCTGCCTTGAGATAATTGCCAAGAATCCGATCTGAGTTGATCTTATCTAAAGCAAACTCCCTCGCTTCAATCGATGTCTTAAACTTAAACACCCCAGATTTCCAAGCCCAAAAGTCGGGCGCAAAATTTGCTACACGAGTGATCGCATAGTCGGGTAACACAAACACCACAGGATGAGGAACCATGCGTGCATAAGCATCCCGCACAAAATTCAAATCCACTAAAAACGGCGGATAGTCTCCCACCACCCCGATCGCATTTTCTAAACCACTCAATACCAACACCAACTTCTTCCCCTCTTGGCGCGGTAAAGTCTCTAGACGCTTGCTCAACTCATCTAACAAATATCGCAAATCAGGATCATTAAATTCCCAAGACCCTAGCTGCAACTCCTCCCACTCAGGATCGCTAGCAATCTCTTCATTTAGCGCCGCCGCCAACGCCACCGCATCTTGCCAAAAATTACACTCTGCAAATGCGATCGTGAAACCCTGCGACAAATCTAACATCGCCAACAAACTCTGAATCGCATCATCATTTAGCGATCGGAACTTAGGTAGGTTTTCTTCTTCTGGTTGATCAGCTTCTGTCATGGCATTTATGGATTCTTAGCAAGATAATCTTCCAACGCTCTCTTAAATAGACGGGTCCTAATTACCACTGGATTAAGATAATTCCAACGTTCTAGTCCGTTATATTCCAAAACTGAAATATTCGACAACATCAACTGTCCCACCTCATCCCTTGGCACATTTTTCTCCAAATAAACCTTCACCAAAACTGGATAATGTTCATTTGGAATCATGCGCTCCATAGTGAATTGTTGCTGATTAATCGCATAGGTCACATTCTCATCATTTACCTTGTCTCGACGACTAGTCCTCGCATTTTGGATGGCTCCTCTGACGATCTGCATCATTTGCCGAACGTGACCACCACTGCATTTTGCTAACTCCAACAAACATTGTCGAGACTCAAAGATCGCATCAACGTCGATCCGCTTCTCAATCAAACTTGCCACCGCATCTAAACCCTTGGCACTATACTCAGGCTCTTTTCCACTGCGATCGAGAGGATCATAATCATAAATATTGATCATGGGAATGATATGGTAATTCGGAAAAGCAGCGCTAACGCCTTTAGGTGAATAGACGGCTGAAATTGGCACAGTATAAACAATCGAGCAGTGTAAATCCTTTAGCTGTGAAGCATAGTCAAAAAATAAATGATTGGCTACAGGAGGAGGACAGCGATCTAAATTATCGAAAATTATCAAAAAGTCTTTGCATTTGGGAAACTTTTTCTGCCACTTTTTTAATCCATCATCCAATAGTAAATTGATATCAGTTTTCAAACGTTCGACATCTTTTAAAAGAGTTTGCCTAACTGTCTTTTTGCCCTGATGCGAAGCCTTAACTTGCCCCAAAAGCTTTAAAACAAGTTTTGCCAAAAACGGTGCTACTATTCCCACAAAAGGAATCTCAGCATTTAAAGTTACTTCTCCTTCTACAGAAATTGACTTGTCTACTGATTCCACTGTTTCGTTAGTTACCTCTTTAAACCATTCTTCAAAATTTGATAGTAATTCAGCATCAAATTTCAATCCCTGTTTACGCAGCTCGAATTCTACCCACTTGATTACAATTAAATAGATATCAGTATATTCAGCATCGTTAATATCCGTTTCGGTTGAAGCATCAACATAAATTACTTGATATTCATCTTGCCAACGCTTTTGGATTAGTCTTAATTCTGTACTTTTGCCACTGCCTCTATGTCCTGTAAATAAGATTGTGGAAAAATCTCCTGATTTTTGATCGTCCAAAATCAGCGTAATGCTATCGATCGCATCAGTTTTGCGCGTCTTTGACAAATCCACATAATAGCGCTCTAGCTCAAGATCTTGGAGCGGAACCAGATCGCAAACGCGATAAGCATCTTTGAGATTAGTTGCCAATATATTAGATGGTGTGGTCATAAGATTTAGATGTCAGGATTTTAAGTTCAGGATTAGTTGTGCGGATCTGTGCTTTGCGATTAATTTACCACCATAAGCCGATCAGGGCGAGATTAACTTCAGTGTAACTTGTGCCTTCAGTTGGTTGGACTTGGTGCTGACTAGCGAGAATTTCGCGTAGAGCTTCCAATTCAAGATTATTTTGCGCGATCGCCTTATTTAATTTGTCCTTAATCGGCTTGAGTACTAATCGAATCTGCATCGCCCGAATCGAGTCAGGGGCGCGATCTTCGACGAGGACATG
>JAYUSC010000431.1:0-8484 GCA_043755885.1 Pseudanabaena sp.
CAAGGAAAAATGGCGCTATCTTTCCTTGATCAATCTCCTCAAGATTATCAAAAATGGCGCAATTTATATCTATTTATCATTGCTCAAGCAGAAATTCAACTCAAAAATAATCAAGAGGGATTAAAACTACTTCTGGAAGCAAAGGAGTTAGGAGATACTGGACATCCACAGATTTATATCAAACTTTTAACAGAATTGCGATCGCTATACACCACACAAAAGCAATATCTAGAAGCCTATGTGACGAAGCAAGAACAATATGCCGTTGAGCAGCAGTATGGATATCGGGCGTTTATTGGCGCAGGGCGATTGCAGGGTAAAAAATCTGAAGGCAAATCATCGGTTGATGTGGCGACAGAAATAGATGCTTCGGGTCGCAAAGCTGATCTCGATGAGTTGATTACGCGGATTGCGAAGCCGAGTTATAAGTTGATCGTGCTATACGGCAAGTCTGGCGTGGGTAAGAGTTCGCTGGTGAATGCGGGATTGATTCCGCAGTTAGAGCATACTGCGTTTGAGGGGAAAGATGTCTGTGCGATCGCAATCCGAGTTTATACAAATTGGGAAGAGGAGTTAGAGAAGGCGATCTCTCCTGAGAGCAATGGTGAGAGCATCATCGAGGGATTACATAAAAAAGAATCACAAAATAAACGGTTAGTTCTAATTTTCGATCAATTTGAGGAGTTCTTTTTTGTTTATTACAATCAACCCGCAGAGCGGCGACACTTTTTTGAATTTATTGGTGAGTTGCTAAATGATTCACAAAATTTGTCTTCGCTGAAGGTGGTTTTGTCGTTGCGGGAGGACTATCTGCATTATTTATTGGAGTGCAATCAGCTTGATAGCATGAAGGCGATTGACCAAGATATTCTCAGTAAAAATGTGCTGTATCGGGTGGGAAATCTCAAGCTGGCGGCGGCTAAGTCTCTGATTCAGGCGCTTACAGCAAAGTCGAGGTTTTATCTTGAGCCTGAGTTGATTAATGCGATCGCAGATGACCTCAAAGACGATCTAGACGAGGTGCGTCCAATCGAGCTTCAGGTGGTGGGGGCGCAGTTGCAGCAAGATGGTATCAAGACTCTGGTGCAATATCGAGAGTTGGGCGCGAATCCGAAGGCGATCTTGGTGGAGCGTTATTTGAATGATGTAATTGTGGATTGTGGTGAAGAGAATAATCGCTTAGCGAAGTTTGTCCTATTTATGATGACGGATGAGCGGGGAACTCGTCCGTTAAAGACTCGCGTGGAGTTAGAGAAGGATTTGCACGATCTGCTTGCCGAGATGCATGGTGATACGTCAGCGTTGGATTTGGTGTTGGAGATTTTTGTGCGATCGGGTTTGGTGGTGTTGATTCCTGAGTCACCTTTGGATAGGTATCAGTTGGTTCATGACTATTTGGCGGAGTTTATTCGGGCTTCGCAAGCACCTGAAATGGCGAAGTTACAGCAGGAGTTGGCGGAAACTAAGGAACAATTGCAGATCCTTTTAGCCAAGAGCCAACAAGAACTCCAACGCGCCGAAATTGCCGAAATCGAAGCGTTGAGTATTTCCTGTGAGGCTTACTGGCTTGCCCACAAGGAGCTAGAGGCAATGGTATCAGGTGTGAAAGCTGCAAGAAGAATTTCCGATTCTAGTATTCGCAAAATCATTCCTAGTTACATTGAGGATAGAGCTTTCGGGAGACTTTGGGAAGTCGTTTATAATATTCGTGAGTCTAACCGCTTTGAAGGTCATAATAATGGGGTTTGGAGCGTTGCTTTTTCTCCAGATGGTAAAACTATCGCTTCTGGCAGTTATGACAACACTATCAAATTATGGGATCTTGATGGTAAAGAACTGCGTACTCTCACAGGGCATAGTAATAGAGTTTTGAGCGTCGCTTTCTCTCCTGATGGCAAAACTATCGCTTCTAGCAGTGATGACAACGCTATCAAATTATGGGATCTTGATGGTAAAGAACTGCGTACTCTTACGGGGCATAGTAATAGGGTTTGGAGCATCGCTTTTTCTCCAGATGGCAAAACTATTGCCTCAAGCAGTAGTGACAATACCATTAAATTATGGAATCTCAATGGGAAAGAACTACATACTCTCATAGGGCATAGCGATTGGGTTAGAAGCGTCGCCTTCTCTCCCGATGGTAAAACTATCGCCTCTGGCAGTGCTGACAAAACCATTAAATTATGGAATCTCAATGGTAAGGAAATGGGCACTCTCACGGGTCATACCAATAGGGTTTTGAGCGTCGCTTTCTCTCCAGATGGCAAAAGTATCGCCTCTGGTAGTGATGACACCACTATCAAATTATGGAATCCCGATGGCGAAGAACTGCATACTCTAACGGGGCATAGCGATGCGGCTAGAAGCGTCGCTTTTTCTCCAGATGGCAAAACTATAGTTTCTGGCAGTTATGACAACACCATCAAATTATGGAATCTTGATGGTAAAGAACTGCGTACACTTAGGGGACATAGCAATGTGGTTTTGAGCATCACTTTCTCTCCCAATGGTAAAACTATCGCCTCTAGCAGTTCTGACAACACTATCAAATTATGGAATCTTGATGGTAAAAAATTGCCTATACTCACAGGTCATAGCAATGCGGTTAAAAGCGTCGCTTTCTCTCCCGATGGACAAACTATTGCCTCTAGCAGTTCTGACAATACTATCAAATTATGGAATCTTGATGGTAAAGAACTGCGTACACTCACAGGGCATAGCAATATAGTTTTGAGTGTTGCTTTCTCTCCTGATGGCAAAACTATCGCCTCTGGCAGTGATGACAACACAATCAAATTATGGAATCCAGATGGTAGAGAACTGCGTACTCTTACTGGGTATAGGAATAAAGTTTTGAGCGTTGCTTTCTCTCCCGATATCCAAACTATCGCTTCTGGCGGGGCTGACCATACTATCAAATTATGGAATCTTGATGGTAAAGAATTGCATACTCTCACGGGGCATAGCAACTGGGTAAGGAGCGTTGCTTTCTCTCCCGATGGTCAAACTATTGCCTCTGGCAGTGCTGACCATACCATCAAATTATGGAATCTTGATGGTAAAGAATTGCATACTCTCAGGGGACATAGCAATGCGGTTTGGAGCGTTGCTTTCTCTCCTAATGGCAAAACTATTGCCTCTAGCAGCGATGACAACACCATCAAATTATGGAATCTTGATGGTAAAGAACTGCTTACTCTCACAGGTCATAGCAATAGGGTTTTAAGCGTCGCTTTCTCTCCTGATGGTAAAACTATTGCCTCGGGCAGTAATGATAACACCATCAAATTATGGAATCTTGATGGTAAAGAACTGCGTACTCTCACGGGACATAGCAATAGGGTTTTAAGCATTGCTTTCTCCCCCGACAGCAAAACTATCGCTTCTGGCAGTAATGATAACACCATCAAATTATGGTACTCAGACCCAGACTTAGCAATTTCTCAAGCTTGTGATTGGCTTCGTCCTTATTTCACTAACAATCCCAAGGTTCCTAAAAGCGACAGACATTTATGCGATATCCCCTAGAGAATAAGACCTAGTAGATGCATTTACCGCTAGTCTTTCATCATATGTATAATGAAAACTACATATGAAATTCATCTGGCACGAACCAAAACGACAAAGCAATCTAAAAAAGCACGGAATCGATTTTGCTGAAGCAGAAAGAGTTTTCAATGGCTCAACATTCACATTTGAAGATAATCGTGAAAACTATGGAGAACAACGTTGGGTAACACTTGGACTCCTAGTCATGAGAGTTGTCGTTATCGTGCATACCGAAACCGAAGATGAAATCCGTATAATTTCCATGCGTGAGGCAAACAAAAATGAACAACGTCTCTTCTTCAGAAACCTCTAGCGATCGCGACGAATATCCCCAAGTAACGCAAGCAGATTTAGACCGCGCTAAATTCCGCATTGGCATGAAACCATCGCCACGAAAGCAAAGTATCACACTCTCACTAGATGCCAACCTCATTGAATATTTCAAATTAAAAGCAGGAGAAAGTGGCTATCAAAATCTAATCAATGAAATCTTGCGTCAAGCTAAAGAGAATGAAGAGTTAGCAAAAGTTTTGCGGTGATGGATATGCGATCGCGATCGCAAAATTTTGCTTACTGGTCAGAGATCCTGCTATGCGATCGCGCTTACTGCACATGCAACAGCGATAACTGATAATAACTTTCGGCATGGGCGATCGCATTTTGTTGCTCCGCTTCCGACAACTCTCGCATCACCTTCGCAGGCACACCCGCCACGACCACACCCGCAGCCACATCCTTCGTCACCACCGCCCCCGCCCCGACGATACTCCCCGCCCCAATTTTCACCCCTTCTAATAAGATTGCGCCCATCCCGATCAAGCAACCGCGCCCAATTTCCGCACAGTGAATCACCGCCCGATGCCCGATCGTCACATATTCGCCAATCACTAAGGGCTGGTCAGGATCGCCATGCACAACCGCCCCATCCTGAATATTCGTGCAGTAACCAATATCAATGCGATTAAGATCGGCTCTGATCACCACCTTGTACCAAATATTTACATGCTCAGCGATATGCACATCCCCAATCACCACCGCATCACTAGCAATAAAAGCAGCGCGATCGCGATCGGGTGTCGGTAGTTGCGAATAGGGAAGGTTCATATTGTTGATGATTAATGACAGTTCTCGTAAATAATCTTCCATCGTCTAGGCATAAGTCGGACTTACCCCCTTTAATTCCCCCTTGCAAAGGGGGAAAACCAGAAATCTTTTTCCCTCCCCTTTGCAAGGGGAGGGCTAGGGTGGGGTAAATTTTAAATAGGAAATCACCTAAATAGGAGCGTACTTAGGAAGGCTCCTATAATTCTCCTATAATGATGAATAATTCTGCCAGCTAATAATCTATGTCACAATCCCCCGCTTTAGCCTCAGATACTGTCCAGACTGAAGATTTATTGCTTTCGGTGCGTAACTTGCAGGTTGCCTTTAGGGGCGACGAGGGACTAGTGAAAGCCGTCAAAAATATCTCCTTTGACCTTGCCCAAGGGCAAACCCTTGGCATTGTCGGCGAATCTGGCTCTGGCAAATCCGCAACAGCTTTAGCAATCATGGGCTTATTGGGGGAATCTGGCAAAATTACCAACGGGGAAGTCATATTTCGACCCAGTGGCGAAGTACCGCTGGATCTGGTGCGGGTATCACAGCAAAAAATGCTGAAATATCGAGGCGATCGCATATCGATGATATTTCAGGAGCCGATGACATCGCTCAATCCCTTGTTTACCTGTGGCTATCAAGTTATTGAGGCAATCAGGCTGCATCAAAAAGTATCTGAGGGGGAAGCCAAGAACCGCACAATCCAGCTATTTCAGGAAGTGCAATTACCCAATCCTGAGCAATTAATCGAACGCTATCCCCACGAGCTTTCGGGTGGACAGTTGCAGCGCGTGATGATTGCGATGGCGATTTCTTGCAATCCGCAGTTAATTATTGCGGACGAACCAACCACGGCGCTAGATGTGACCGTGCAAGCGACAATTCTAGAATTGCTTAAAGAAATTCAGCGATCGCGTCAGATGTCGATGATTTTTATTACTCACGACTTAGGGATATTGGCTGCGATCGCAGATCATGCGATCGTCATGAATCAAGGCGAAGTTGTCGAAACTGGTACTACACAAGCTATCTTCCAAACACCAAAACATCCCTATACCAAAGGATTAATCGCTTGCCGTCCTCAGCCAGATCGCCAGTTGCGCCTATTACCAACGGTCAGCGACTTTATGGAAATTCAAAATGGGCAAATGGTGGAAAAAGAACCCAATGATCCGCGTTATTTAGAAGTTGTGCCACCCGAAGAAACTGTTGCTCGTTTAGCAGAATTGCAAAAGCAATCTCCAATTCTCTCTGTCCAAAATCTCAGAATTGAGTTCCCAATTCGTAGCATTTTAGGACTCAAAAAACGCTATCTCGTTGCCGTCAATAATATTAGCTTTGATGTCTATCGCGGCGAAACCCTTGGACTAGTCGGCGAGTCTGGCTGCGGCAAAACTACCACAGGTCGAGCAATTTTGGGCTTAACCAATGGTGTGATGGGTTCAGTCAAATTTGAAGGGCAGGAAATCTCAAAATTAAAAGGAGAAGCACTCCAAAAGTTACGCTGCGATCTGCAAGTCGTATTCCAAGATCCTTACGGCTCACTGAATCCGCGTATGAGTGTTGGCGATGCGATCGCAGAGCCATTGATCGTCCATAGTCATCAAACCCGCTTTGAGCGCTATCGCAAATCTGACGCTAGACAAAAAAGAGTCGCTTATTTACTAGAGCGCGTCGGCTTAACCAAAAGCGCAATGCGTCGCTATCCCCACGAGTTCTCAGGTGGTCAGCGCCAACGTATCTGTATTGCCAGAGCCTTGGCGCTGAATCCTAAATTAATTATCGCTGATGAGCCTGTTTCAGCACTTGATGTATCCGTACAAGCCCAAGTTCTCAATCTCTTAAAAGAACTACAAACGGAATTTGGATTAACCTATATTTTCATTTCCCATGATCTCGGTGTGGTCAAATTTATGAGCGATCGCATTATGGTGATGAACAAAGGCGAAATCGTCGAACTAGACACCGCCGAATCAATCTACACCAATCCTCAACAGCCCTATACCCAAAAGCTGATCAGCGCCATTCCCAAAGGTTTGGTTTTATCTCTATAAAAAGCTATTTAGTAGGGCGCGAAGCGCCCCACTAAATAGGTTTTTATGGGGCGCGAAGCGCTCCTGCTAAATACTCTCAAATTAAGAAGGTAATTATGCTAACCCTCACAAAAAAATATTCCCTTACTGAGTATTTCGATCAGGAAATTCTCTCGGAGACAAGAAACGAATATATTGACGGAGAAATTATCCCAATGACTGGCGGCACACCCACACACAATCGGATTATTGGCAATTTTTTTGTTGCTTTACATCAGGCTATACAGGACAAACCCTATGGTATTTTTGTCACCGATCAGCGTCTCTGGATTCCCGATCGCAATATCACCACATATCCTGATGTGATGGTCATGGCTGAGCCATTGATATATCAAGAAGGACGCAAAGACACCTTACTCAATCCGATTTTGATTGCCGAAATTTTATCTCCATCAACAGCCAACTATGATCGCACTGGCAAATTTGCATCCTATCGGACTATTCCCTCTTTTCAAGAATATTTGCTAATTGCTCAAGATCGCAACTATATCGAACATTTTCATAAAGAAGGCGATCGCTGGATATTTGCCGCCTATGAAAATAATGCAAGTATTTCACTAATATCATTTGAAGTTGCGATCGCAACTTCAACTTTATACAATCGCATTAACTTTGAATCAGAATAACAAAATAGAGGCGCACTTCGCGCCCCTCTATTTTTAAGTTAATAACAAAGCATCTGCTAATTCCTTATCCATTTGTTCAGCCGATGCGATCGCATCAGTCATGATTTGTCTCGGACTCAGCCCATTGTGATACGCAGCTAACCAACGTTGAGCTTCATTACCTTGTTCAAGGATCTTTTGTAATGGCGATAGGAAACACCAGACACCGTTATCCTTAGCACGCGATCGCAATTCTTCGTATTGATTAGAAATCCATTCCCTTGCTGTAATTTGTGCGCCAGTTTGCCAATGAGTCAGGACTGCATCAAGGCTGTTAATTGCGGCGGCAACTTCATTTTGATCGGCGATCGCCGCCAGTTCATCGGGTGTGAACTTAGTTGCATTGGGCGAGAGCGGATCGAGTGCAGAGCCAATGCCAGCTTCGAGAAATTGATTGAGGCGCATTTCTAAAAGTGCGGTCATCGCTAGCAACGCCACAGGATCGATCACCAGATCGGAAATTCGTAATTCTAAACGGTTGAGATTATAGGGGCGATTATCACCATTGGGACGTACCGACGACCAGAGATGACGCACATTTTGCATCGTGCCTAACTGTAGTTGTTGTTCTGTCCATTCCACAAAATGACGATGACTGCTAAATAAAGGAACTAGCTTCGGTGTTTTCGGAAACATCTGCCACCGCGAAGAATGAAACCCAGTCGCCTTGCCATCAAGAAATGGTGAAGCGGCACTAAGGGCAAGATAAAGCGGTGCTTCTAGACGGATTAAACGACAAGCAGCAATTAATGATTCTAAATCGGGGATACCGACATTTATATGAATGCTAGCGGTGACGACATTCGTGCCATAGGTCTGCTCAATGTAGGTGTGATAAGGATTTTGTGGATCAGAGCGATAAAAATGATCGACTCCACCCAAAGCCAGCGTACTCCCTGGCATCAAAGTGTAATCGCCAAGCGATCGCAAATAGCTGCGTAGCTTTTGACGCGGCTCCACCAAAGCCATCAGCAACGGCTCATATTTATGAAAAGGCGGCGTGATGTATTCAACATTGCGGCTGTCTGGTTCACGCACAAATCCGTTGAGATTAGCCACAATGCGATCGCTAAAGCCCA
>JAYUSC010000432.1:0-8477 GCA_043755885.1 Pseudanabaena sp.
CGGCGCAAAGCGCCGCAACCTATTTTTGGGTTTTCATTTAACGCCTTGTACTATGATGGATAAATCTTAAGAGATACTAAAAATTTGCCTTATTACTTCTTGCGTTTAGGAGGAAACATAGTTGGCTAGTCGCTTCTTATTTACATCTGAATCTGTTACGGAAGGTCACCCTGACAAAATCTGCGATCAAATTTCCGATACGATTCTTGATACTTTACTGGCTCAAGATCCGCGATCGCGTGTCGCTGCTGAGGTTGTCGTTAACACGGGTCTAGTATTGATCACAGGGGAAATCACCACTAAAGCCCATGTCAACTACGTCGATATTGCTCGTAAAAAAATTGCCGAAATTGGTTACACCAATGCTGACAATGGCTTTTCGGCAAATAGCTGTGCAGTAATGGTCGCCCTTGACGAGCAGTCTCCAGACATTGCTCAAGGTGTGAATGTGGCTCTCGAATCTCGCACTGGCGAAGAAGAAGATGCAGCTCTCGAAGCAGTTGGCGCTGGCGACCAAGGGATCATGTTTGGGTTTGCTTGCGACGAAACACCTGAATTTATGCCGATGCCGATTGCGATCGCTCATCGTCTCGCTCGTCAGTTATCAGTGGTTCGTAAAAATGGCACATTGCCATATTTGCGTCCCGATGGCAAAACTCAAGTCACAGTAGTTTATGAAAATGATCAACCTGTGGCGATCGATACGATCCTAATTTCGACGCAGCATGATGCGGCGATTGATGGCGTTAGTGATGAAGCCAAAGTGCAAGAACGCATCAAAGCCGATCTCTGGACACATGTAGTTTTGCCTAGCTTTGCTGATACAGCGGTCAAGCCAAATGACCAAACTCGCTATCTGGTTAATCCAACTGGTAAGTTTGTGATCGGTGGGCCACAAGGTGACTCAGGGCTAACGGGGCGTAAGATTATTGTTGATACTTATGGCGGCTATGCGCGTCATGGCGGCGGTGCTTTTTCGGGCAAAGATCCCACAAAAGTCGATCGCAGTGCCGCTTATGCTGCCCGTCATGCTGCTAAAAATATTGTGGCGGCAGGTTTGGCTAGTAAATGCGAGTTACAAATCAGTTATGCGATCGGTGTGGCTCGTCCTACCAGTATGCATATCGAGACTTTTGGTACGGGCAAGGTGGATGAAGAAACTCTATTGCGCCTAGTCAAAGATAATTTTGATTTGCGCCCTGCGGCGATTATCAAGAATTTTGATTTGCAAAATCTGCCTAGTACTCGCAATGGTCGTTTCTATCAAGATGTCGCCGCCTATGGTCACATGGGACGCAACGATCTAGACCTTCCTTGGGAACTGCTAGACAAAGTGGAACTCCTGAAAAAGAATGCTTAATTAAGTACATCAGCATAATTAAAAAACTAGAACCAGAATGTGTATCGCCCTCTTAGCGGGCGATACACATTCTGGGGTTTTATATTTAGTGGCGCCTAGCGACTTATCTGGTATTCGGGTTAAGGGCTTTTGTCGCTTTGCTTCTAATTGATTTTGGACTTCGATTGGTTTTGTTCAGCAATTTGCAGACAGATAGTGTTTGTTGTTTAGGACTACCGAGAAGCTTGCTATCTTTGCCACTCAGTCCCCAATCGCTATTGATTGATGAAAACGCGCAAAAGCGCCCTCAATTCCAGCGTTACGAGGACGATAACCATACGCACGTTGCCGACTACTAGTAACGCAGGCGAAACTGTTGCAAGATTACCAACAGAAGCACCTGTAGAAATTTGTGGATGGAGATGATCTGAGGTCATATTATCCAGTAATTCGTCTAGGGTATATAGCGATTCTCATGCTGATGAGATACAGGCAAGGGGCTTAAGCCCCTTGTTCAGCTAGCTTAGATAAAACCATGTGTACATCACTAGACTGAGAACTGCTATATTTCTTACGCCGATGCGGTGTCAAAACAATTTTGCCATCAAGAACATCTATGTTTATTTCGCTTGTATCTACATTTAGCTTGATTCGCCAACATCTCACCATGAGTAGTCATGAACTTATGATCCTTAGTGGCTTTGATGCGATCGCAGTTTTCTAAACAGTGATAAACTGTTGCTGAGCCTTACATTGTAGAAATTTTGATATCGATATGAAATCATCTTTAAGATTAGGAATTATTTCGGCTACAGTAGTTTTCTTATCTATTCACAATGTAGAAAGCGGAGTATCTCAAAATAAGGATCAAAGTTTTGAGCAATGGTGTCTCCAGAAAAATTCTATCTCTAAAGAAGCTAGAAAGACAGTTGATGTAATGTTGCAGAAAGTTGGAACTCAAGATTGTGTGATGGCTTCTGCAAAGCTTAACCAACTGTCTGAACTTAAGCTCGAAGACAGACAGATTAGTGATGTCAGACCGATTACTAGTTTAAAAAACTTAACAAAGCTAGGTCTTGACAAAAATGAAATCACTGATATTCAACCACTCATAAATCTAACCAAATTAACTGGACTTTTTTTGTCTTCTAACAGAATCAAGGAGATCAACTCTTTAGAAAAACTGATTTATTTAACTGAAATAAATTTGCAGGGCAATCGTGTCGATGATGTTAAGCCATTAACCAGACTAACTAATCTAAAAAAACTTAATCTTCACAACAATAAAATCAAGGATATTAAGCCTTTACAAAGTCTAAAAAAATTAACATTATTGTCGTTATCTAAAAATCAAATTAGCGACATAAAACCTCTAGAAGATTTAATTGATCTAAATAATCTCTGGCTTTATGACAATCAGATTAGTGATATTAGATTCCTTTCAAAAATGAAGAGATTATTAAGACTTGAACTTCATCAAAATAAAATTACTGATATTAAAACTTTACAAAATTTGAAGGGTTTAACCCTATTGTCACTTTCTGAAAATCAAATTAGTGACATTTTTCCTTTAAAAGGATTGACTGACTTGGGAAATCTTTGGCTTGGCACTAATAAAATTATTGATATTAGTCCATTGTCCAATTTGTTTAGTTTACGCAGCCTTGAGCTTCATCAAAATCAAATTAGTAATATTAGTCCAATATCAGAATTAGTCTTACTCAGAAACTTGACTCTTTTTAACAATCAAATCAGTGACATTAACCCCCTAAAGAAACTATTTAACTTGCAAGAACTTTGGTTGTCTAGCAACAAAATTAGTGATATAAAGGTTCTAATGTATTTTGTCAACTTAAATACTTTATATCTTTCTAACAATCAAATCAGAGATATTCAACCTTTATCTAACCGTAATGGTCTAAGTGTACTCTCATTAGACAACAATCAAATTAGTAATTTAAAACCGCTTACTAATTTAACTCAGTTGACTAAACTGACAATAACAAACAACCAAGTTAGTAATATACAGCCTCTCTCTAGTTTAAATAATTTAACTTTTTTAGAGCTTAATGGCAACCAAATTAGTGATATTAGTCCTCTAGTTAACTTGTCCAAGCTAAACTTTCTTAGTATTAGTGCAAACAAGATCACCAAGATTAACTCACTATCAACCTTAACACAATTAAAATCTCTTAATACTCTAGGCAATCAGATTATTAATATTGATCCATTAGTAAATCTGATGCAATTAATCGAACTTGATTTAAGTGCTAACCAAATCAAAGAAATCAAGCCATTAGCAAAATTGACTAATTTAACTAAGCTTGGTCTTCAAGGTAATCCAATCAATGAAAAAGTATGTCCACTTAAACCAGAAACTATTTGTGATTTTCTGACACCTGCATATCCTCCGCAAACTCCAAATTAAATTTCATATTTTATTTTGTCTTTGCAATTTCTAACCCACGTTCAAAAATCTCATCGATCACCAACATCTCACCATCAGTCGCCATGAACTTATGATCCTTAGTGGCTTTAATGCGATCTCCAAAATCCCTAGTCAAACAAATTCGCAGTAGTGATTAAATTACTTCGACTATCTGTAAGATTCTCAATTTCATTCAATAACTTGTTGAGAAATATATTTTTAGTTAGGTTATCACTTAACCGATCCTGATGTTGATCAAGGTATTTGGCAATTAGATCTTTTAACGAATCACTGATTGTATCAGTGATTAAAGATGATGCAGTACCTAAACCAGTTTTCCGTAAGAATAAACGTTTTTTACTAGATGATAATTTTTGATATCGCCAATTTAGGTAGAAGTTCACAGGGGGTAGTAAAAAGGAAATAAATCTGATAGGGTAAAGGACATGGAAAAGCCCGTGTGCGAACTAATAGAGTCAATCAGCCAAGAAGAATGGGGGCAAGTGCCAGATTCTGTGTGCAAACTAATTGAAGAATTAGTGCGACGGATTGACAATATTGAGCAAAACATGGCAGCATTGCGGGGAGAAAATGAGCTACTTAAAGAACAAGTAGCAAGAACTTCGGCTAACTCATCACAGCCACCATCAAAGAATCGGCTAGATTTTAAGCCAAATCGAAAAGAAATCTCAGGGAAGAAAAGGGGCGGTCAAATAGGACACATCGGACACGAGCGCAAACTGTACCTAGTCGAAATGTGCCAAGAAGTAATCGACCATTATCGAGAGAAATGCAGTAAATGTGGGTCGCAGGTCAAAGAAAGCAACAGTCAAATATATCGCCATCAAGTAGTAGAAGTCCCAGCAGTAAAATCAATAGTCATAGAGCATCGTTTTCATCAAATGACCTGCACTTGCTGCGGGAAAAAAAATCAAGCCCTAATGATGGCTGAAATTATCAGCAAGGGTGGATATGGTTCAAGAGTAGCAGCCTATATAGGTTTATTTAGTAGTCAGTATCGCCAATCCTATCGTCAAATCGAGAGAATCATGCAGGCGGTATTCGGTACACCTCTGCTAGCTCAAGAAAAGCTGCTTTTCAATCTTTGGCATCAATTTAGAAATGAACAACTCACTCGCAGTCAGTTAATACAGTCGGTCAAACCTATTCAAGCTGAATTTTCGAGTATTCTGCTCGAAACTGCCGAACTTCACATTGATCCTCAGGAAAAAACACCTTTGGCTAAAACTGTACGAACATGCCGTAATTTGTTGAAGCTGGAAGTTGCTTTGTGGCTATTTGTAAGTGAAGATGGCGTTGAGCCAACTAATAATGCTGCCGAGAGAGACATTCGCCCTGCTGTGATTTGGCGACGTACTAGCTTTGGCTCAGATTCTCTTGCTGGTAGCGAGTCTCGTTTACTCACTGTTGTTTCTTCTCTGAATCTACAAGAGCGTAATATTCTTGACTTTTTGGCTGAATCTATCTTGGCTGCTCGTTCTGGTCAAACTCCTCCTTCTCTTCTCCCTTAGACCACTTGAACTTCTGCAATAAAATAAATACTTAGAAAATTTAAGGCGAAATTATGACTAGCAAAAAACAGCGTTTCTCACAGATTGATTTGCGTAGTGCCTTGCAAATTATAGGAATTAATGAATTAAAAGAATGGCAAATAAACTTTAAGCCTAAACAAGCTTCAGGATATTATTTGACAAACGCCCAAAAATTAAAAGCACATTTTGATTTGTCTTTATCTGAATCAGCAAAATCATTATTAATAGATGCTATTTTGCTAGAAGCAATTGATAGTTATTCAGCCTTAAAAATTTGGAAGGAAGCAAAATTACAAACTGAACAATTAACAGGTGTAGTTGATTATTTAATCGCTGGACAGGGGAAAGTCTATCAATCGCCTTTATTATGTATTGTCGAAGCTAAAAAAGATGATTTTGAACAAGGCTTAGCACAATGCTTAACTGAAATGTATGCCTGTCTAACATTGAATCAACCACAATATTTATTTCCTATATATGGCATTGTCACTAATGCAACGATATGGCAATTTTATCAACTAAGCAAACAAGAATGCTATGAAAGCCTAGCTTATTCAGAAACACAGTTAGCCGATATTCTTGGCATTTTAAATTATTTGTTTGCTGATTGTCAGTCTAAACTTTTAAATCATGGTGAATCTTGAGCTGTCTAATTATCGGGAAAGTCATGCGATCGCAAATCTTGTAAAGCACTCTAATATAATCCTAATTTATTTGAACGAAGGAGATCAGCGCGATTTATCATCAATTTCAGTACCGCTCAACTCTAGGTCGTTAGTATAATCGCAAATCTTCTAAAATGCATCAATGAATGTAACGCAGCTAATTTTTGTTGGGATATTATGGTGATCAGCAAGGTTAATCTCATCAAGCTCACCTAGATATTAGGAGCCAGCGTATGCAAGCAATTTTATTGTCGGCACGCGTGATCATAAATTTTGAGTCTAGTAGGTCTTATCTAGTCCGTATAAGCGAATCATAGCAAAATCAGAAAACAAAGAAGCAGTGCTTAGATCCGCTTTTCTTCTTTGGGATTAGCCCTGAATTGTCGTAAAGTCTGATTCGTCGCCAAAATCCCTGAGATTGGAGACAGAATAATTGGGTATGGCAACCGTGTGCTTAATATTATTTAAGATTTCCTGAGCTTCAGGCGAATTTACTTGTGCTAACGCTCTCAAAACAGCGCTGCGAACTGAGCGATCGCCATCTTTGAGAGATTGTGAAAGATAGAATACAGCATCATGTGAGCCAATTTCCCCCAATGCTAAGGCTGCCTCACAACGCACATAGGCATATTCATCATCTCTGAGGACTTGAGCAAGCATTGGCACAACTTCCTCCATCCCAATCTGACCTAAGGTGCGAGCGGCGACGCTGCGGGTATGGCTAGAAGAGTTGTAGAGCATTTTGGAGACAGGTAAAATTGCGGGAATGCCAATATTTTTTAGTGCTTGTACGGCTTGAGACTGCACACTAATATCATTGTCAGTGAGTAACCTCGCTAGGGAATTAGCCGACAGAGGCGATTTAATCTGACCCAGCGCCCATGCAGCTTCAAAACGAACTGATTTACTACCATGCTCCAGCGTGTCGATGAGGGTGGTGACTGCTAGGGGCGAACTAATTTGACCAAGAGAGTGAGCCGCATGGACTTTCACCATATCATCATTATGTTTTAACGCCTCAACCAAAGGTGATACCGCAGGTAAACTGGCGCGACCTAACGCTTTGGCACTGGCGGCTTGAACTTGAATTGATGGATGATGTAATAACTTCACTAAAGCGCTGATCGCATCCGCACTGCCAATCCAACTTAGCGCTGCTGCTGCTTGCCAGTGAATTTGACGGTACGGATTTCTGGCGGCGGAGAGAAGAGGGACGATCGCAATTGGCGATCGCAAATAACCTAATGCGATCGCCGCTTTTTTAGATATGGCAACTTCATCGCTTTCGAGACGCTCTAACAGCGCAGGCAAGACATTATCGCGGCAACGAATTATTTTTTGTAATGCTAAGGCAAATTGGTCAGAGCGCACAGCCGCATCAAACTCAGCTAAAATCGCGGACTCACCACCCAGATCGGGCGCGGACATCGCATAGCGGTCTTCGGAAAGGGCATATCCAGGAGATACGGGAATCCGATAATCTTCTAATTTGGGTGGGGTGATTTTAGAAGCGGGAGGGATTGTGGGTAGTTGCGGATCTGGTGCGGTCATGGCGGCTGTGTCCTATTAAGCATTGGTGCATGTTTTTAGTCCCGTTATCCATTGCAGCAAATTTTAATTGTAGTTTTGCTGTATTAACATTACATTTTACGAGAAGAATTCCCAAAAAATTTAAAACGTACAGCACTTTATCACCCTCTATAATTATTAAGCCGAAAATCAACAATTTAGCAAATTAGCAAACGTCTTAAAATCCTAGAAATTAGAGGGGCGATTTGTGTACTTATAATCTCTAGGAATGCCAAATAGCGCAATTATGAACCAAACTCTCAGCGCCTTTACTTTATTTTTAAGCCTCCTCGTGGAAGCAATACCGTTTTTATTGATGGGGGTTTTGCTATCAGGTGCTTTATTAATATTTGTAGATGAGCGCAAGCTTATCGCGATTTTGCCCAAAAATCCTTTTTTAGGAGCATTAGCGGGAAGTCTACTCGGATTTATGTTTCCTGTATGCGAATGTGGGAATGTGCCTGTAGCAAGGAGGCTAATTTCTCAAGGTGCGCCGATTTCGGTGGCAGTCAGCTTTTTGCTAGCTGCACCAACGATCAATCCTGTGGTAATTTGGGCAACTTGGACAGCTTTTCGCGACCAGCCCGAGATTGCGGTGTTACGGATTGTGCTGTCATTTGCGATCGCGATAATTGTCGCCATAGTATTTAGTTCTCAAAAGGATTTAAGGGCGATTTTGCAGCCTAGTATTGCGATCGCATTACCAGCGCCAAAGGTCAAAGCGGGAGCTGTGCCTGTAGGCACATTTTTTTTGGGGGAAGATCGCAGTCAGCCTTTAGATTTTGCGGGTTATTTAGCGTCAAGTAATTCGTCAGGCAATCAAGTAGTTGCTAAATCTCTGCCCGATCGCTTAAATCTATTGCTAGACAATACGCTTGCCGAAATGCGTGAGCTAGGGGCAATCTTGGTGATGGGGAGTGCGA
>JAYUSC010000433.1:0-1513 GCA_043755885.1 Pseudanabaena sp.
GAATGAGAGCGCCGCGTCGCGGCGCTCTCATTCTCTAAAGCATTTATGAACTATTTTTTAGGGATTGATTTTGGGACTTCGGGCGTAAGGGCGGTCGCAATTAATTGCGATCGCGAAATTATGGCGATCGCAAAATCTGACTATGACATTCGTGATTGTGCGACATGGCAAATAGCGCTTTATGAAGTAATTGCGAGATTGCCTGAGAAAATTAGACAAAGCACCAAAAAAATAGTCGTTGATGGGACTTCAGCAACGGTTTTAATTTGCGATCGCAAGGGAAATGCGATCGCACCACCAATGATTTATAGCGATGCTTGTGGTCATGAAGTTTTAGCACAAGTGCAAAAAATTGCGCCGATGCAACATTCAGTTTGTATTGAGACTTCGAGTTTTGCCAAACTAATTTTATTGCTTGAGAATGAAGAGCGCAGCCCTTCATTCTCAAGTTTGTATTTTTTACATCAAGCTGATTGGTTGGGTTATTTGCTGCATGGCAAGCTGGGCGTAAGTGACTATCACAATGCGCTTAAGTTGGGTTACGATCCTTTGCTTTTAAAATATCCCGATTGGTTAAAGGATTGGGCATTACAAAATCCTGCGGTGATTTTGCCTGAAGTATTAGCGCCTAGTACATTAGTGGGGAAAATTCAGGAGGCGATCGCAATAAAATTAAATTTGCCTCTTGATTGCGAGATCGGTGCGGGAACGACTGATAGTAATGCCGCCTTTTTAGCTAGCGTTGGCACAGCGACACCTGCGATCGGCACGGCGGTTACTTCGCTCGGCTCGACGATGGTGTTGAAAGTTTTAAGCGATCGCCCGATCAATGATGCGCGTTACGGTATCTATAGCCATCGATTTGAGCATCCTGACTTTGGGTGTTTATGGTTAGCAGGTGGGGCTTCCAATGTTGGTGGTGCGGTATTGCGACAATTTTTTACTGATCAGCAGTTAGAAGAGTTTTGCGATCGCATTGATCCCCATATTTCTAGTTCCCTAGACTATTATCCCTTGCCCAAAAAAGGCGATCGCTTTCCGATTAATGATCCCCATCTCGCGCCAAGATTAAACCCACGTCCTAATGATCCCGTCGAGTTTTTACATGGCTTGCTAGAAAGTATGGCAAGAATTGAGGCTCAGGGCTATCAACTTTTGCAAGAATTAGGCGCTTCTCCGATTCAGCAAATTTATACCGCAGGCGGTGGCGCAAAAAATCGAGTATGGTCAAAAATACGCGATCGCTATTTACAGATCCCGATGCATGAGTCTTTACAAACTGAGGCGGCTTATGGTGCTGCGTTATTAGCTAAAATATCCCTATGATTACCCCACTCAAGCGCAAAAATTTTGATGAACTGATTCCTGCTGTGCCTACCTCAGAGCAGTATCAATACTATTGGGGCGATGGTCAAAGCGTATTTCGGCGGGTGGCGATTTCGATCGCTTGTGTGATTGTGTTCACCATTCTCTATAACCGTGTCCACGAGAATAATCCTAGTAGTTTTGCCGC
>JAYUSC010000434.1:0-8472 GCA_043755885.1 Pseudanabaena sp.
CTCATTCTGGTTTTATATTTGGTACTTTATTAGATCGCAAGTCCCTTAATTGGAAAGTTTATGCTCATTGACTGTTAGAGTAAAATGTAAAATGGTAAATATAGTTTGCTAAAGCGTTATGAGGATTTGCATCTGTGATCGTCAAAGAGTTAGAAAAGCAACTTCTCGCCCTCAGACCTAGTGAAAAGGTGCAAGTGATCCAGTTACTTGCTCAAAGTCTTGGTAGCAATTGGCAGGGAATTGAAAAAACACCAAGGGTTTGTGGTGGAGCGGCTTGCATTGTGAATACCAGAATTCCTGTTTGGGTGCTGGTAGAGGCTCGCCGTCTTGGATATAGCGATGTTGATTTGTTAACGAGCTATCCAACGATTACGGCTACGGATTTAGCGAATGCTTGGGTATATGCGGCGGCTCATGCAGATGAGATTGATTTGGTAATTGAACAGAATGAGGCGGCTTAGGGGGATGGCAAGTTTTTATGCGGATGAGCAGTTTCCCTTTCAGGTTACGGAATTATTGAGAAATTTCGGGCATGATGTTTTGACGGTGCAAGAAGCGGGAAATGCTAATCAACGTATACCTGATGATCTGGTATTGGCGTTTGCTGTAGGTCAAGAGCGATCAATTTTGACTATCAATAGAATTGATTTTATCCGTTTGCATCGGCGTGATAATCAGCATTTCGGGATTGTTGTTTGTACGAATAATCGTAATTGGGAACAGTTTGCGGCACGGATTGATGAGGCGGTGAGAGCAGAGGAATCGTTGCGGGGGAAGTTGATTCGGGTGGTACGTCCGTCTGTTTAACTTAGCGATCGCCTTGTCATCCCATGGTTAAGTACATCTGCGATCGCTAAAATCTATATTTGACTTATTATATAAAATTTTGTATAATTTGCTGGTATTTTAGGTATATGTAAAAAACTATGTCGATCAAGTTTTACGAAAGTCCGTTTCATGCGATCGCAGAGCCTGAAGTCGCTAGTAAGTCAGTTTTGAAGGCTGACTTGACGATCATGATTCGAGACATAATTAAAAATAAAGGTTGGACACAAAAGGAAGTGGCTGAGAGGTTGGCGGTTACTCAGCCGCGTGTATCTGATATTGTCAATGGAAAAATTGATAAATTTACGTTGGATATGCTTTTTTCGATGCTTGATAAGCTCGGATTTAGGACTGAGTTTACTTTTAGCAGTTTAGAAAGTGCTTCTATTAAAATCCAAACAAGGGATTTAGCTAAAGCCGCCTAGTTATTTTTGGATGATTGCGATTGACTATCAATAGTTGCTAAAATATTAAATATATCTAGATATCATAAATTTATGTTTAGAGACTCAAAGTTTATCAGCAGATCTCTCGATGTTATGGGTGGTACAACTGTATTTACAAATACTAGAGTTCCCATACAAACGCTTTTGGATTATCTCAAAGCGGGAGAATCGATTGATGATTTTTTGGATGGTTTTCCAACTGTAACTAGAGAACAGGTTATTTATTTTTTAGAAGAGTTAGGAAGAAGCTTGTTGAGTGTGGCGGCGTAATATGAGAGTTCTTTTAGATGAGTGTATTGATCGCCGATTTGCTAGAGAGATTATTGACTATGAAGTAAAAACAGTTCCACAGATGGGCTGGGCAGGAGTCAAAAACGGTAAGCTTTTAGCTCTCGCAGTAGAAGAATTTGATGTATTTGTGACGGTTGATCGCAATTTGTCTTTTCAACAGAATTTGCCACAATTCGATATTGCCGTGGTGGTTTTGCAAACACCATCAAATAGTTTAGCGGCGCTCAAGCCTTTAGCGTCAAAACTTTTAGCTGTTTTAAATTCCGCAAATAAAGGTCAGGTTACGATTGTTACAGAATGAATTTGATGGACATATTCAATTTGAGTTTGTCGCTTATTTTTGTGGCGATGGTTGATCTTGCTATATTCTCTAGGACTGCTGTGAAAGTCATGTTGCTTAAAGAAATTCTTAGAGTACAGGATATTTCCCAATACTAATGAGTTCTTCACGTTCGATAACACGTTCCTGAAGATTAAATTTGAGGATTTTAGCAGTTACACGTCTTTCAGGAGTGAGTGGGAGAATGTTTCCTCCTTGTAGGGAAAAGTGATCTGACCACTGCTGAATACGGGGATTAAAAAATGGAGTTAGCTACTTTGTTTCAGGATCAATGGAACCGAGGTCAGTGCCTTTGAAACGATTGCAACAAGGGCAAGATAAAGCTAGATTTTCGGCTTCGGTAATGCCATCGTGCTTTTCAGCAATGATATGTTCTATTTCAAAAGTAAAGAATGAAGCTGCTTGAGGATATCGACAATATTCGCACTGTTCTTCAGCGCGTTGGGTGACTAGCCGACGCAGGGGAACTGATACATAGCTCATGCTGATTTCTGTAATTGTCTATAGGCATGGGCTTTAGCTAATCTTACCCAATGCTCTAAGAGTAAGTAGCGATCAAGTTCGGCTTCTTCAGTTCGAGAGAGGCTTCCAGATTTGTTGCGTTCGAGTAGTTCGCTCATCCGCGCTTGTAAGGCAGGTGTGGGACGGATGGCGAGGATTGCTTCAGGACTGGGTTGACTTGCTAGAAGTTCGACAATTTGGCGATCGTCTTGGTAAGAGATCGTTTCTGTGGTGGGAATGTCTTGAAGTAGGCGATCTAAGGTTTCAGGGAGTTGATCGCCTAGTCGTTGTAGTTTTTCGCCGAGGCGATCGGGGACTTCTAGGATAATTTGCATGGTTTGTGATTTGGAGAATGTGGGTTGTGTTTATTGTAGCAAGCTTGTTATAGGCGATCGCCTTGTTGACCTCAAACACCTACAGTTCGAGCTTAACGGTAAAAGCCAAGACAAAGATCGCTACGCTACTGGGGGGAGGAAGAAGATAGCTCCTTACTACAGTTCGAGCTTAACGGTAAAAGCCAAGACAAAGACCCTACGGAATGGGGAGATGTATATCAATAAATTTGATGAAAGATTCAGCAACTCTAACGTTTCTAACAATTCTTCTTTTAAATCAAGAGCAAGAAATTAAAAAGATGAAACGAGACTTTGCCCGCTTGAGCGAAGATTATGCCAGAGATGATCATAACCGCTACAAAGTTCAAGCTTATGAAAGGTGGTTTAGAGATAATCATATCGATATCAATAATATTCAATACTAAGTAACTTTGTCGTAAAGTCACAGAAGAACGGATTTAGTTTTTGTAATTCAATACATCTAGTCCGTTCTCCTGATTTTTTCTGTATTTACTTTTATGAAAAGAAGGCTCTTCTGGATTTGAGGGATAAACATTAGATATAACATTAATACAATTATTGGCGACATGATAAGGCTATAGCCGTTTCTCAGAAAGGTCTCTGGCAACATTAGTCGTACTTATCTCCATGAACCCAGAAGAGTCGAGAAGAAGACGCTACGCGAGGGGATGAAAAATTAGGAACTTTATTAATTTAATGTCTAAATATCCACAAAATCCACAAACAAAAAACAACAAGCGCAGAAGTCACCAATTTGTATCTACAAAACGGCTAAGCCGCGAAATGAGACTAAAACAACAATTAGTCCAAGTTCACCAAGCGCTAGATTGTCTGGAAAGAAGACTAGATTGTTTAGAGCAAGTGCTAAAAGACCACGGTATCAATCCTTCCGATTGGTTTTAACTAGCCCAGCTACTATTCGTATATTTCTCCCCTACCCTCCCGTCTACAGTGTACACACAAGTCTCAAAACCTAGCTAAGTCCACATTTAATTGCCCCCTAGCCCCCAATTCTGGGGGAACAAGAAAATAAAAATTCTTTCAAAGTCCCCCAGAATTGGGGGATTTAGGGGGCTTAGATCAATCGAAACGTAGACAGTTAGACTTGTGTGTACACGGTAGACCCTCCCGTAGGGGAAACAATTTCCTCTTACTTATCAAATAAGACTTACGCAAAATAGCTTTAAATCTGCATTTCATCGTTAAATCTGCATTTCATCGTAAGTCGTAAGGTTAAAGTCATCTATTAATATAATTTATATAATATTTTTATTTAAATATCTTTCATTGAATTTAAAACACTCTCTCTTCGCGTAGCTTGCTACGCTTACCCGACGCATTATATGGGTAAACGTAAGCATTGTCAATATTCCTATATAGCGATAAGCCTAAAATATCATTTAAAATATTGGCACGATATAGAAAAATCTGTGATGTCAAAGCAATCGTTCTTTTGTCCAAAATGCAATGGTCGTGGATACTAGAGATACTAAAAGCAAAAATCAAGCAGCCATATTAAAGAATAAATTCTTATACAGTCTTGTATTAATTAATTAGGTATTATAATAACTTTTAACTAAAATAGTATAATTGCTCTTATGGCAGTATTCAGTTTTCAGAAAATTCAATAAAATAGTGATTGTAGATGTATAAGATTTTTCCTGTTGCAGTATGTGTCATTGCAAGTTTTATGCTTGCTGTAGATAAAGTCATCGCAGAACCAACTTTGTTGATTTTTGGTTCGGAGGGAAATGGGAATCGCAGTCATACTGTATTTTTGGGGTGTATCAGTTGCGGTGAATATGATCGCAATTCTTTAAGAAATAACTTTGGAAAGTATGGGAATTCATTCTCATCTACGAGTATTTATAACGATCTTGGGAAATACGGTAGTTCGTTATCAACCACAAGTGCCTGTAATTCACTAGCATCAAACCCTCCAGTTGTTGTAGATACAGAGGGTAACTTTTATGGTTATCTCACATTAAACGATTTAATAGGTCAAAAAATTATTGATCCTCGCCGCTTAGGTGCTTGCCGAGAAGGCAAGTATTAAATCTAGAAAACCTTATGCAACAGACTACTGTAAAAAGCGAGTGAAGAGTCTATGGCTGTTTGATAGAATTGGGTTTTAGTCTTGCGGATTCAATTATTCACCTATCACTTCCACAATATCTGGATCGGATAATCATTAAACGATTGATCGCAACCGATAATGGTTAAGCTGTTATTTATTGCTTGAGAAATTATCATGCGATCAAAAGGATCGCCATGATGTAGTGGAAGATTTTTATAGACTTGTGTATCTGCAAATGTAATTGCTAAAATTTCGATTTCTAATGAATTTAAAACATCTAATAAATCATCAAATTCGTTTTGCAGAGTAAGCTGTTTTTTGCCAGTTTTAATTGCAATCTCCCAAAGACTAATAATACTCAGATATATTTTATCTCCTGAAACCTCAATAACTTCTCTAGCTTTTTGAGTTAATTTCGCATTTCCTTCTATGTACCAAATGAATGTATGCGTGTCTAAAAGTACATTCATATCTACATATACTCCTCAAATTCTTCCATCGGCGAATCAAAATCTTCAGACATCGAAATCTTTCCTTGCCAAATGCCAAAGCCATCGCGCTTTTTAGGTTGCTTTATCTCTGGCTCTTGAATACTTTGCTTGGCATAATTGCTCTTGAGAAATTCAATATAATGGAATACTTCAACCTGTAAGGAATAGGGAAGTTGCTTTAAGCTTTCTTCAATATTTTGAAAAGTTGTTTGTAGCATGGTTATTCTTCAATTTACTCGCATATACATTTATCTGAGCCAGTTGATTGGTCTATTAGTCGTTTGCAACACTGACTCAGTCATAGTCTTTTGCATTTCTAGTTGAGCTTTGCGTTCTAACATAACCAACTCATGCTGACGCTGTTTATCTGCTTCTTGTTGTCTTTGCTTGTCAGCAACTTCCCTTGCTACAGATTCCTTATTACGATAAGCAGTCAGAATAGTATCATTACTTTTACGAAATTCTTTCAAGGATTTGTTTGCCTCCGCAGCGATAGAAGTATCAGCAGGTAACTTTTCTAACAAGAAGATTACCTCTTGATATTTGGCAAGACTCACTCGTAACTCTTCAAGGGAAAGATTGCGACTGTTATACTCATTCACTATTTCCTCATGCAGAGATTTAGCTTTCTCAAATGAGCTAATCGCTAGTTTCTCATTTTCTATTCTCTGCGTGAGTTGAGCATCAAGTTCTTTTAACTTATTCCAACGTTCTTGAGCCTTACGATAAATATCTCCTGAACTAGATGGAATCTTATTAAGAGTGGAAATAGCTATATCAATATTTTTCTGTCTGGCGTTAAGAACATCAAGACTTGCTGGGGCATTGTCACTGCTAATTTTAGTAGTAATCTCTTCGGCAGAAGCCAGAAAACTTTCATAGACGCTACGCTGATAAGTCGTCCATCCAAACCAACCTGTAACTACAACAGCAACCGTAGCGATCGATCCCCAAACAACAATCTTAGAGTTCATGTTTTGCACCTTTAGCGCTACAAATGACACAATTATAACAATTTATAGCCTGATTTATCACAACCATCATAACTAACCTTATTCCCAAGCCCGTACTTACCCTCTAAATTTCAGGACTTAGAAAATAACTTACCATTGACTTAGAAAGCAAACAACGTAGAATAGTACGTACATTTATACTACACTCTCCCGAATAATCACCACAATTTTCCCACACGCTCAAATAAAACTGTTGACCCAAAAACTATGAACTCCATTTACTCAGATGAACTAGTCACAGCCACCGAGCTAAATCGTCAACCAGGCAGAATCTTAGACAAAGCCCTAGAACATCCCATCACCATTACCCGCAACGACCAATCCTTTGCTCTACTGCGGCGAGAAGACGTAGCTCTATTTGTAAAAACCGCCCAACATAGCCGCGAAATTGTCGAACTTCTCAATACCGCCTTCCGTTTATTGCTAAACCAAAAAATTGGCGCAGAGCATCCCTATGGTTGGATTGGAGCATTTGACGCAGACGAATTGAATGAATTTATTAACGAAGTGATCTCAGCCTATCGCTCAGTTGCCTTACAAGAACCAAAAAATTTCGACAAAGCATGGAATGAATTAGAAGCAATTATCCATGAATGGTATGAGAGCGCCTTAGCGATCGCCAATCCAGACCTAGAATCAGCCTTTACTCAAATCAAGCAATCTTGATATGTCAGAAAACATCACCGAAAGGGAGAGCGCCACAAAACAAACATTGCAAATATTCTATGTATAGAATATAATGAAGCTATGAAATGGAATATCATATTCGACCCAGACTTTAAAATCTGGTTTTACCAACAAGAACAAGGCATTCAAGATGAAACATTTGCGGTGCTAAGTGTATTGGGAGAATTTGGACCAAAACTTGGCAGACCGCGAGTTGATACCCTTGAAGGCTCTACTTTTCCGAATATGAAAGAACTTCGTATTCAATATCAAGGAGAGCCTTGGCGTATTTTATTTGCCTTCGATCCTAAACGACAAGCCGTGTTGCTGGTTGGTGGCAACAAAACAGGAAACAAACGCTGGTACAAGGAAAATATTGCGATCGCAGATAAACGCTACAGAAAATATCTGGAAATACTTAAGGAAGAAAACAAATGACCCAATATACAACCCTATCCGAAGAATTGAACAAACTTCCAAGAGAGCGTCAAGAACTTATTGAAATAAGAGCTTCGCAAATTCATCTTGAAGAAATTACCCTGAGACATTTGCGTGAAAAGCTTGGTTTATCTCAATCAGAACTAGCCGAACGTCTTGAAGTCCAGCAACCAGCCATATCTAAGCTCGAACGCAGACAAAATCTGGAACTCAATACACTTCGAGCCGTAGTAAACGCTTTAGGTGGAACCATTGAAATTATCATCAGAGTACCTAACAAAGAACCTATCCTGCTTAGTGATTATCAAGAATCGTGAAATGTACTGCTTTTGAGAAATGTTTAGGTGATCGCCTTATCTATCAAGACAACTTTTTAGGACTAGGCTTAGCCACTTTACCCGATCGCTTTGGCTTCCCCTGAGCAGATTTCTTCGCTTTCCCAGTAGCAGCCTTACCCAAATTCGGCTTAGCCGCCTCATCCAAATCACCAAACTTCTTTGACCACCACTTCTCCTGAGAAGACCAGAAAAAGACCACATCCGCATGATCTTTGCGTTGCCGCGCCTGAACATCCGCACACTTCAACATCACCTTATCTACACCATCCTTATTATAGGGAAACTTAGCCAAAGGCTTACCACAGACAGGACAAGCAAAATCAGTCACCTCCGCCGTCACTGCACTCTCGCCTTTCGGTTGAGGAATCTCCCACTGATTACGGCGATCGCTCCAGAACATCACCAGATTCTCACAGCCATGCTCACACTTGAGAAAATGCCCACCACTCACTTTCTTAGACGGAATCTTACTGAGCGGATGACTACAAGCAGGACAAGCCACATCCGACAGCTCATTTTTACGATTACTTGGCTGTAAATCCGCACCGAGATTCGTATAGGCTCGCGCCAACATCGGCTGAAAATAGGACTGATGCCAACCAATCAAATAACTTTGCCACTCCAACTTACCCACCGAGATTTCATCCAAAGTCGTCTCCATCCCTGCGGTAAAATCGGCTCTGAGCAAAT
>JAYUSC010000435.1:0-1512 GCA_043755885.1 Pseudanabaena sp.
TTCGCGATCGCAAATCGCCACAAAGCCTAAAATGCTCGTCATATAGCTCAGGGCTTGCCAATCTTGAAATAGAACTTCAGAACTTGTAGCAATCTTACCAGCATGAGATAGAGAATTTCTCTCAGCGCGTAATTTTTTGGCTAGCTCAAATACATGGGACATCGCCACAGAAGTATTAAAATCATCATCCATCGCTTCTTCAAAACTTGCGATCGCATCAACAACATCGCCACGTGATGGAATATCTAGACTCGCCCAACCTAACTTTGCGCCAAAATCTTCAGCAAAAAGCATTCCATCGCGAATTGTTTCCCATCCTTTAGTTGCCGCCTTAATTGCATCTTCGGTAAAGTCGATCGGTTGACGATATTGAGCTTGCAAAATGAATAAACGGATTGCCATCGGGTCGAAATAGCCAAACAAATCGCGAATCGTGGTGAAGTTATTTAGCGATTTCGACATTTTCTCGCCGTCAATATTCACAAAACCGTTGTGCATCCAGTATTTTGCTAGCGGCTTAGTATAAGCCGCTTCTGACTGCGCGATTTCGTTCTCATGGTGCGGAAACTGCAAATCCGAGCCACCCGCATGAATATCGATCGTCTCCCCAAGTTGCGATCGCACCATCGCCGAGCATTCTATATGCCACCCAGGTCTGCCATTTCCCCAAGGCGATTCCCAAAAAGGCTCATTGGGCTTGACTGACTTCCATAATGCAAAATCAAAGGGATAACGCTTATGTGGTTCATGCTCATCAACACGCCCACTTGCCCCTGCTTGCATATCTTCGAGCTTGCGTCCTGAGAGCTTGCCATAGCTAGGAAATTTCTGCACTGCATAATAGACATCGCCACCTGATGGATAGGCATATTCTTGAGAAATTAATTCCTGAATCAGCGTGATAATTTCGGGGATCGATTCGGTGGCGCGGGGATAGACATCGGCTTTAGCAATATTTAGCTTTGCCATGTCCTCGTCGTAGGTGGCGATGAAAGTATTTGCGATCGCCTGCATGGTCGTGTTGCGTTCTTGAGCGCGTTTGAGAATCTTGTCATCGATATCGGTAATATTCTGAACAAATTTGACCTGATATTTTGTCGCCAAATAGCGCCGAATCATATCCCAAACTGTATAGGCTCTGGCATGACCCAAATGGCAATAGTCATAGACAGTCACACCACAAACATACATTTTCACATTCCCCGCTTCGAGGGGAATAAAGTCTTCTTTTCGTCTGGTGAGTGTGTTGTAAATGCGAAGGGTCATGGATTTGATTGTGTTTTTAAGATCTAATCAGGCGCGCGACAATTATACAGCAATGGCAAAGCGCTATGAATGGCGATCGCCATAAAGTTTGGCAAGTCTTTGGGCGGCTTCGGCTTGCTGATTTACCAAACTCGCTGGAGCCAGCACGATCGCATTATCCATAAATCGATTGACCCAGCGACTAAACTCACTAAAAGAGCGCGGCGGCAAACTTACTTGCAAATCAATCGAGTCTGGTTTGCGACT
>JAYUSC010000436.1:0-8458 GCA_043755885.1 Pseudanabaena sp.
AGAATCACCTATTGTTTTGATTTTTTCTAAGCTATAGCGATCGACTAAGCGATCAAATTCTGAAAATATCTCATTGAGCATATACACTAATTCATTTGCTGATACTGATGATGCGAATTCGGTAAAGTTGACGATATCGCCAAATAGAACTGTGACCTCCTCAAAAGTATCGGCAATAATCTTGCCACTCTTCATTTTTGAGCTAGAATTTGTCAAGATCACAGAATTACTGTTAATAGGAATATCGGTTGAATGAGACTTCAATCGGTCAGCGATCGCTTTGGGTAAAACATTCAGCAATAGACGTTCCGATCGCATTTTTTCAACCCGTAAATCATCCTCTGCACGGCGACGTTCTTGGGCTTCCATTCCTAAAGACAATAATTCTGATAAAGATCTGGCAAAGCTAATTTCTTCCAGTAACCACAAGCGCTCTATGTTAACTTGTTCAAACATCAACAGCCCTGTCAGTTCGCCAGCAATATCAAATGATGATGTTAACAAAGAGACAATACCAAGAGGATTGAGATATTTTGGTCGTAGCTCTATTAATATCTCTTCTTCCTGTACATCTTCGATCAGCAAGCTCTGATTGTCTTGCAGCGCCGCAAAAAAGCTGGGGAATTTTTGTGATCCTAAAAAATCCGCTTCACTATGCGTCTTCGTGCTTTTTGTGTAGAGATCGAGACAATGTAATCTGGTTCGCGTATTGTCAAATAGCCAAACACTCACCCGCTCGACATCCATTGTCTGACTAGCGGTTTCGGTAATATTCTGCACGGCTGTAATAAAGTCACCCAAGTTGAGAGCTTTGTTTTTGGTGAGATCAATCAAGATTTTTTGTTGTCTGCGAAGTTGCTGTTCTCGACGTTGCAACACAAAATTATTCCGTTGCAATGATACTTGCGAATCAACTAATTCGCTGGTTCTTTGATTCACCCTTGACTCTAACTCGACATTTGCTGTTTCGAGGCGATTGAATGATTCCGTCAGCATTTCTGCCATGCGATTAAACGACTGCGATAAAACTTTGACTTCGCTTGTGCCTTTTACCAACACTCTAGAGTCTAGATCTCCATTGGCGATCGACTGAGAAGCACCACTTAATTTGAGTAATGGTGCAGTAATATAGCGTGCAGTCATCAACCCAATCAAGATCGCTAAAACTAGTGCCGCGAGACTAAATAAAATTGTAATTTGATTGCGATTATGAATTTGTTCCATGAAACTAGATTCAGGCAACACGACAACAATTAGCCAATCTAGCCCATCACGATCCCGCCAAGACTGGACTTGGACAAACTGTTTGCTTCCTGCAAAGGTAGGTTCTAAATATTCTTTGCCTTGCATCGAATTAAAATCACCAAATTCACTAATTAAATAGCGAGCTGTGGCTCGTGATAGCGGATCGCTGCTATTCAGAATATTTAGGCGTTGTGGTTTTCCGTTCACAATTGAAAAAGTCTGCTCATTACTAGAACTGCCGACGATTAATCCCGAACGCTCAATTATAAAAACACGTCCTGATGGGTCTGCTTTTAAATCGAGGAGAAACTTATTTAATTGGGTGAGAATAAAGTCAACTCCTAACACGCCAATTATTTTGCGATCGCGATCGTACAGTGGATAACTATGGGAAATGGACAAAACTTCAGGGCGCTCGACCCATTGATAAATTCGCGTCCAAGTTGGCTTACCTGCTTTGATGGCATCGGCATACCAAGCTTCTTGTCGGACATCTTCATCAGTTTCGATCACTTCTTGCAATTGTTGGCGATTGCCTTCACTATCGGTTGTGAAACTCGCTGTCTTGGTAATTCCTCTCGCTAAGGTTGTTTCATTAATGACTATTTGTCCATTATCTTTGCGTTCAACACCAATAAATTCTTGGTTATTAAAAGCAAAATTAATATAACCAACTTGATGCAAATTTATTTGTGTCCAAAAGAAATGTCCTGCTTGCTGAAAATCTTTTAAATTGAGCATTCCTAGCTTGACAGCATCAGCATTAGTTTGATTAATCTGCGGCGGTACTCGTAAATAATTATCCAGTTTTGTACTAATGCGATCGCTAACTTCACCACTAAATCGGATTGCTAATTCACCGACGGCTTGTTGTCCATTCCGAAATGAAAATATCCCCACTACCCCAACCGTTAGACAAATCTGCACCACAAAAGGTACGACTAAAATAACCGTTAACGGAATATTTTTAAATAACTTCGGTGGATATGAAATTTTCAACATCATCGCTTATCTGTTTCGTTAATCTTTTAAATCTCAATTCTACCTTGCAGTAGATAAGTGACCATTTCGCCTTTACCTTTAACGTTAATGGCGCTTCTCTGTTCCAGTTGATATTTATGTTTCAAGAGTTGATAGGTTGCCTCAGTTACTTGAATACAGCCAGAAACCCCTTGCGACTCCATCCGACTCGCCACATTAACTGTGTCACCCCAAAGATCATAAATAAACTTTTTTGTACCGATTACACCTGCGATCGCCTGTCCCGTATGAATGCCAATCCGCAGCAAAAAGGGACTACCATCCAATCGCTTAAATCTCTGAATTGATATTTGCATTTCCAGAGCCATTTCGGCGATCGATTCAGCATGATCCTGACTAGGTACAGGCAGCCCCCCCACCGCCATATAAGAATCTCCGATTGTTTTAATCTTTTCTAGGTCATATAAATCGACAAGACGATCAAATTCCGAAAAAATATCATTCAGACAGTTGACCAACTCACTTGCCGAAACAGCCGCCGCATACTCCGTGAAGTTGACAATATCAGCAAATAAAACCGTAACCGCATCAAAAGCATCGGCAACAATCGCCCCACTGATGCCATTGGCGAGATTATCTAACATACTATGTCCATCTGTTGGATCTAGCATCGGGTTGGGGTATGTCTCTGTGACTTTATTTGCTAAAGCTTTTGACTGGGACAATTTCAAACGTTCCACAATCTCTTGGGGCAGCACATTTAACAATAAGCGCTCTGATTTTATCTGTTCAATTCGCAGCTTCTCTTCCGCACGCTGGCGCTCTTGAGACTCTATTCCTAAAGACAACAAATCTGCCAATGAACTCGCAAAACTAATGTCTTCTGATAGCCATAAACGTTCGGCTTGAATATGTTCAAAAGCAATGAGTCCTGTGATTTGACCATCAGATTCAAAGGTTTTGATCAATACAGATACGATGCCCGCAGGTTTGAAATAGGGCTTTATTAGCTCTTGCAGAGATTTTTCGGTTTGGACTTCTTCTACGGCAATACTATGTCTTGATTGCAGCATCTCAAAAAATTGAGGATAATCTTGAGCAGTTAAGAAATCTGCTTCTGTATGAGTATTAGTGCTTTTGAGATATAGATCGAGGCAATGTAGCATCGTTTTGTTAATATCAAATAGCCAAATACTAACTCTTTCCACATTTAAAGCATGGCTACCTGTACGGGTGATGTTTTGCACAGCATCAATAAAGTTTCCTTGATTAATTGATTTATCTTTAGTTAAGCTAAATAAAATATCCTGTTGTTTACGAAGTTGATTTTCACGACGGTTCAACAAAAAATTGATGCGTTGCAGTGAAGCTTTGGAAGCATTCAATTCATGAGTTCTTACTTGAACACGCAATTCTAATTTTTGATTTGACTGACTGAGTTTGCGGATGTGACTACTAATTGATCTAGCGGTGAGCATCCCGATCAAGATTGCGATCGCAAAAACCGCATAGGATAGCAAAATCATCGTTTGCGTTTGATCTTGCGAGCCTGTGAATCGAGACATAGGCATAACAATCACAATTAACCAATCTAGTCCATCACTATTGCGCCAATTCTGCACATGAATAAAATGGTCTTCACCACCGAAAACGGCTTCTAGATGTGCGTTTCCTTGGATGGCATTAAATCTGCCATACTTTTTAAGTAGATACGCTGCGGTTAATTGCGATAAACCATCTTTACTCTCAGCAATATTTAGACGTTGTGGCTTCCCTTCAACTATTAGAAAACTCGTTTCTGAAGTAGAAGTGCCAACTAGCAATCCAGATCGCTGAATTACAAAAATACGTCCTTTTTGGCTATATTTGAGACTGCGAAGAAATGGGCTGACATCGACATTGGTCTGATTGGTATTCGCTAACAAGCTATTAAGTTCGGTACTAATGCGATCGCCGATTTCGTCGCTTAAGCTAGCTGCTATATTGCTTACCGTCTGTTGTCCATGTCGAAAAGTAAATAATCCAACGACCCCTGTTGCTAGACAAATTTGGATCACAAACGGAACCACTAAAATAACTGTAAGTGGAACATTTTTGAATAACTTAGATGTCTTCGAGATTTTAACCATGATGGATCATCAATATTTGGGATTGCTAGATTCGACCTTTGAGCAGATAAGTGATCATTTCTCCTTTACCTTTGATATTAATCGCACTTCTCTGTTCAAAGTGATATTTATTTTTTAAAAGTTGATAGGTTACTTCTGTTACCTGCGTACAGCCTGCAACACCGTAGGACTCCATCCGACTTGCCACATTAACTGTATCACCCCATAAATCGTAAATAAATTTCTTAGTCCCAATCACACCTGCAATCGCCTGACCCGTATGAATTCCAATCCGTAGCGAAAAATTAGTGCCATCAGTCCGCTTAAATTTTTGAATCACGGTTTGCATCTGTAAAGCCATTTCTGCGATCGCTTCGGCATGATCTTTGCTAGGCACAGGTAATCCGCCCACCACCATATAAGAATCGCCAATGGTTTTAATCTTTTCTAAGTCATACTGCTCCACCAGATGATCAAACTCTGAAAAAATTTCGTTCAGCACATTTACCAATTCACTTGCAGAAATGGAAGCTGCATATTCCGTAAAATCGACAATATCGGCAAATAGAACCGTAACCTCTTCAAAGGAATCGGCAATGATCGTGCCACTGGTTTTTAAATGGAGCTTAGTCTTAGATTGCACATTTTTCAAGCGCTCCGCAATCTCTTGCGGTAAAACGTTGAGCAAGAGCCGCTCTGACTTTCTTTGTTCAACTCGTAGCCCCTCTTCGGCGCGGCGGCGTTCTTGAGCTTCCATGCCCAGAGCCAGTAAATCCGCGAGAGAACTCGCAAAACTAATTTCTTCTTCTAGCCATAGATGTTCAATCTCTGTATGCTCAAACATAAGTACACCAATAATTTCACCGCCTACTTCAAATCTAGATAGTAGAACGGAAACAATATTAAGTGGGATACAATATGAGGCTGCTAATTCCCGAAAAATATCATCGTCTTGGACATCTTCGACGGTGATCATGCGATTTTTTCGTAAAGCTGTAAAAAAGCTAGGATATTCTACGGCGGATAAACTTTCAGATTCGGTATGTAAATGCAATCTTTTTTGATAGAGATCGAGGCAATGCAGTACAGTTTTATGTTTATTAAAGAGCCAAATACTGACGCGTTCAACATTTAAGGCATAACTGCCTGTTCTGGTAATATTTTGGACAGCAATAATAAAGTCGCCCTGATTAATCGCCTTATCTTTGGTCAAATCAAACAAAATATTTTGCTGTTTTCGTAGTTGCTGTTCGCGCCGAGACAAAATGAAATTACTTCTTTGCAACGAGGCTTTGGATGCATCTAGCTCATAGCCTGTTTCTTGAACGAGGAACTCTAATTCCTGATTTGATTTTTTTAAGCGTTGTAAAGAGACAAGGCTCGATCGCAATAATGCGATCGCGATCGCAATGATGATCATTCCGCCCCCTATAGACACACCCAATATCGGATCGCGAATATTGTCGATAATTTGCAACCCAAAACCTGCCACTAAAGTAACCATTAGCAGCCCATTTTGGAAAAGATCAGCAAGATGATTGGTAAGCAGAGTTTTAGGGGAGCAAAATATAAAACTGATATCTTGCCCTATGCTAACCCGATCGCGAATAGTGGTCAATTCGCACAATTGCTGACTTGTATATCTCTTGTAGCCGATTAAAAAAAGCCACGCAAAGCGTGGCTTTTTTTAATCGGGGTGTCTTTTATTGGACTACATCAATCACAAAGCCATAGCCACTTACTGTTTGACCATCGCGAATTTTGCAACCTCTGCGTAATTCAATCTGACCATCGACCTCAACATCGCCATCAATGATCATTATCTTCGCCGTGCCACCAGTGTCCGCCACCCCACAAACTTTTAATAAGTTGCCCAAAGTTATGTATTCGCCTGTCAGTTCAAATTTTTCACGGATTACTTCTGGCATTTCGATCATTTGCGTTAATGCGTTAAAAAGTAAGCATAATAGATGCAGTACCCCTAAATCGAAAAAAGTTCGTTAAAATTTCCATGAGTCAACTGTGGCAAGAGTTAGAGCGCGAAGTCGAACGACGACGTACCTTTGCAATTATTTCCCACCCCGATGCGGGGAAAACGACGTTAACCGAAAAACTATTGCTATACGGAGGGGCAATCCACCTTGCGGGGGCGGTCAAGGCTAGAGCCGCGCAACGTCATGCCACCTCTGACTGGATGGAATTGGAAAAACAACGCGGGATTTCGATTACTTCGACGGTGCTGCAATTTGACTATCGGGGCTATTGCATTAATCTGCTCGATACGCCTGGGCATAAAGATTTTAGTGAAGATACCTATCGGACTCTTGCCGCTGCTGATAACGCGGTGATGCTAGTCGATGGGGCTAAGGGTTTAGAGCCGCAAACCCGCAAATTGTTTGAAGTTTGTCGGATGCGATCGCTACCGATTTTTACGTTCATCAACAAGATGGATCGCCCCACCCGCGAGCCATTAGAACTATTAGACGAAATCGAAAAAGAATTGGGGATCACGCCCTATGTGATGAATTGGGCGATCGGTACAGGCGATCAGTTTAAAGGTGTGTACGATCGCGCTAGCAAAACTGTGCATTTATTTAAGCGCAGTTCCCATGGGCAGCGAGAAGCTGAGGTAAATATCTATCCTTTTGACGATCCGCAAGCAATTAAATTTATTGGTCAAAATCTTTATAATCAACTTTTGGAAGATTTAGAAGTTATTGATGCTGCTGGTGCAGAATGGAATACCCAAGATTTACATCGCGGTAAACTCACACCAATTTTCTTTGGTAGTGCGATGACCAATTTTGGCGTGGAGCTATTCTTAAAATCTTTCCTTGAATGTGGCTTAACTCCCACCGTTCACGATAGCTCCAGTGGGGAAGTGTCGCCTACGGACGAGGATTTTTCGGCGTTTGTATTCAAGCTACAAGCAAATATGGACCCTCGACATCGCGATCGCATTGCCTTTGTGCGGGTTTGCTCTGGCAAGTTTGAAAAAGACATGAGTGTCACCCATTTACGCAGTGGCAAAAACATTCGGCTATCCCATGCTCAAAAGCTGTTTGGGCAAGACCGCGAGGCGATCGATGTTGCCTATGCTGGCGATGTGATTGGCTTAAATAACCCTGGTATGTTTGCGATCGGGGACACGATTTACATGGGCAAGAAACGCCAATATGCGGGGATTCCCTGCTTTTCGCCAGAGCTATTTTGCACTCTTCGCAATCCTAATCCTTCTAAGTTCAAACAGTTCCGTAAAGGTATTTCAGAACTGCAAGAAGAGGGTGCAATTCAAATCATGTATTCTGTTGATGAAGCCAAGCGCGATCCGATTCTTGCGGCTGTGGGACAGTTGCAATTTGAAGTGGCTCAATTTCGTCTCCAAAGTGAATATGGTGTAGAAACAATGCTGGAATCGATGCCCTATTCGGTGGCGCGATGGGTTGAGGATGGCTGGGACGCGCTCGAAGCAGTCGGCAGGTTGTTTAACACAATGGTGGTCAAAGATAGCTGGAATCGACCCGTGCTGCTATTTAAGAACCAATGGAATCTAAACCAAGTGGAAGCTGATCATCCTAAGTTAAAGTTAAAGGCGATCGCACCAATTGCCGAGTTAACAAAATCCAGCAATTAGGGTTGCATGAGCCTATGGGTGTAGTTTGCGTTTCAATTTTGGATCTAGATCTAAAAATTAAGATCCAAAATTGAACAAATTCCGAGACGCATTCCCCGTCCTCGCGAAGCAGGGCGGGGTTAGGAACGGTTGAAATCTTTGCTTTTAAGAATATCTTGGGCTAAAATCAGGCAATGGTAACACGGCGTACAACATTCAGGCTTTACCCAAATGCTGCTCAAGAGAAAGTTCTCTACGAGTGGCGACGGATGCATTGCTATCTTTACAACTCTGCACTTGCAGATCGTAGAGATAGTTATCAGCGTGAAAATAAGTCTGTTACCTACTTTGATCAACAAAACCGATTACCAGAGTTCAAGAAAGTATGGACTGAGTACAAAGAACTTGGCTCCCACGCATTGCAAGCAACCTTAAAACGGGTTGATTTTGCCTATCAAAGATTCTTTACCAAGAAAAATGGCTATCCAAAATTCAAGTCGATTCGCCATTA
>JAYUSC010000437.1:0-1508 GCA_043755885.1 Pseudanabaena sp.
CGCTTCGCGCCGCAATCCTCTCTTTGGTTTTGGTTTCTAGCTATAAATTCCAGCCCTTAGCTAATAAATTCTCTGAGATTGACTCATGCCATTGCTCCAGCAAGCCCCCAAACTCTGGAGTATGCAAATCTTTGCGCCACAACATCAACGCATCTTCTCCCGTCACTTGATAATATTTGGGTCTTCGACCAATTTCCTTGAAGCCAAAACTCTCGTATAGCGCGATCGCAACATGATTAGATTCACGGACTTCGAGAGTCGCCCATTCTAAATTGCGATCGCGAGCTTTTTTAAGTAAGCCCCAGACCAACGACTTACCAAAACCTTGACCTTGATATTCGGGGCGCACCGCTAATACGGTTATATGTGCTTCTTCAAGAACTGACCACAAACAACCAAAACCAAGTAGTTCATAATTCTCGTTAGTTAAGCCCAACATCAGACTACTAGGATTGTCGATTTCACGCTGATAGGCTTCTAAGCTCCAAAAATCACCAAGACATGCACAATCGATCGCCCGTAGTTGCGATAAAAATTTTTGATCAATCTCACTTAGATAGATTCGCGTCGAGAGTCTCATGTGTTGTAATTAGCTAAACTTGAGGATGTTAAAGGGATTATTGATAAATGTTAGAACTTTTGCCAATTGTATATCTCAGCGTAGTTAGCTTTTTTGCTTGGATTGTTAGCACCCTAGCGGGTGGCGGCAGTCCCTTCATTTTAATTCCGTTAGTTAGCCTACTCATGGGAGCCGCCGCCGTTCCTCCTGTAATTACAATTGGCATGTTTTTTGGTAATGCCCATCGAGTTTTTCTATTTTGGCGTGATATCGACTGGGTATTGACAGCTTGGTATGCACCTGGTGCGATCGCAGGTGCAATCTTGGGAGCATATACCTTTACCAAAATCCATCTCGATTGGCTACAAATCGTGATTGCTATATTCCTAATTGTGAGTGCAGTTTTATTTGAACTAGAACCCCCCCCCGAACAAACCGTTGGCGATCTAGAGCAGTCAGAGTTAATTCCTGAAGAAGTAAAGCCCCAATTTCAACTCAAAGCTTGGTATATCATGCCCGCAGGTTTTCTCAAAGCTTATGTATCAGGGCTAGTCGGCACAACTGGTCCCCTGTTAAATCCTTTCTATCTCCGCTATGGCCTAGTCAAAGAGAAAATGATTGCTACCAAGGCAACCCACATGACGATCATTCATCTGGTCAAAATCGTCACCTATGGACTACTAGCTGCGATATCGAAGGAACAAATAATTGCAGGACTAGCGATCGGTTTGTCTGCCATACCTGCCAATCTGATCGGCAAAGCTCTCCTCAAGGAGATGAGTCCACAGCAATTTCGGCAGATTGTTCTGGCATTTATGGCGATCGGTGGGGCATGGATGATCTGGCAACAAAGGAATTTATTTTTAGATGTTTTGTAGTTAGAGTTAAGGCGAAGTTAAGGCGATCGCATATTCACAAAAAACAAAACTTTGCGATCGCCCCACCAATC
>JAYUSC010000438.1:0-3546 GCA_043755885.1 Pseudanabaena sp.
TGCAAAGGGGGGAAGTCCAGAAATCTAGTTCCCTCCCCTTTGCAAGGGGAGGGTTAGGGAGGGGTTTTAGATGTTTAGTGCGTCAAGTATATTAACGCCCTTGCAAAGGGGGGAAACTTGAATCCTCCTTTGCAAGGGGGAGTTAGAGGGGGTAAAAAACTTCTCAAACTTGGGTCATCATTTATTTTTAGTATTTTTTAGGATTCAAAATTTAAACATGGGTAGTATCTTCGGACATTTATTTCGCGTCACAACATTTGGCGAATCACACGGCGGTGGCGTGGGGGCGATCGTCGATGGCTGCCCACCACAACTAGAACTGAGCGAAGCCGACATTCAAACTGACCTCGATCGCCGCAAACCTGGCCAGAGCAAAATCGTCACCCCACGCCGCGAAGACGATCGCGCTCAGATTTTGTCAGGCGTATTTGAAGGCAAGACCATTGGCACACCGATCATGATTTTGGTGCAGAACAAAGATGCTCGCAGCCAAGACTATTCCGAAATGGCTGAAAAGTTCCGTCCATCCCATGCTGATGCTACCTATCAAGCAAAATATGGCATTCGCAATTGGCAAGGCGGCGGTCGCTCTTCAGCGCGGGAAACGATCGGACGAGTTGCCGCAGGTGCGATCGCAAAAAAGATCCTCAAGGAGGCAGCAGGTGTCGAAATCATCGCCTATGTCAGACAGGTCAAAGACATGGTTGCATCTGACATCGATCCGAACACAGTCACGATGGAACAGGTCGAAAGTAATATTTTGCGTTGCCCCAATCCTGAGATGGCGGAAAAAATGATCGACTTCATCGACAAAATCCGTCGCGATGGCAACTCCGTCGGCGGCATTATCGAATGCGTAGCGCGAAATGTGCCTGTCGGTTTAGGCGATCCTGTATTTGACAAATTGGAAGCCGATCTCGCCAAAGCCGTGATGTCTTTGCCAGCCAGCAAGGGTTTTGAGATTGGTTCAGGATTTGATGGCGTGCATTTAACTGGGCGCGAACATAACGATGAGTTCTATATGGATGGCGATCGCATTCGCACCCGCACTAATAACTCTGGCGGTATTCAAGGCGGAATTTCCAATGGTGAAAATATCATTTTGCGGGTCGCTTTCAAGCCCACCGCGACGATTTTGCTAGAGCAGAAAACAGTATCAGTCAAGGGTGAAGATACCACGCTCACAGGTCGAGGTCGTCATGATCCTTGTGTGTTACCTCGCGCCGTGCCAATGGTGGAGGCGATGGTGGCTTTGGTGTTATGCGATCGGTATCTCAGCCAAAAAACGTTAGTGTCATGAATTATTCGCGCCCCAGATGATCCCATGTAGGGGCAAAGCATTCCCGCCACAATCTATAAATTTTTAGATCACCTTACTTTGGGAATGCTTTGCCCTAACCTCCCAACGCAGGGACAATTTATCGGTGAAAGCACAGAGGGTTGAGCATTTGCGTTTTAAGATTGTGGTGGGGAGTATAAAAATATTGACGCAAATGCTCAACCCCTACAAATTTGTGTTTATAGGCTGGTTTTGCCTGTGATGCGGGCGAAACAGCCTTTGGGTATAATTGGATTATGACTGAGCCATTACTGCAAGATTCTGAGAAATTACTGGCGCGTTTAAAAGAAATCCCTCTCGAAGCAGGGGTTTATTTTATGCGCGATCGCAATGATGGCGTGATCTATATTGGTAAATCTAAGGCTCTACGCAATCGCGTGCGATCGTACTTTCGCAGTAGCCAAGACTTGTCACCACGTATCGCGATGATGGTGCAGCTAGTCCATGAAATCGAATTTATCGTCACCGACTCCGAATCCGAAGCCCTCGCCCTTGAAGCGAACCTAATTAAGCAATATCAACCCTATTACAACGTCCTGCTCAAAGACGACAAAAAATATCCCTACGTCTGTATTACTTGGTCAGAGGACTATCCGCGTATTTTTATTACCCGCAAACGCAAGATGGGCGGAACCAAGGATAAATATTATGGACCCTATGTCGATACCTTCAATCTCAAACAAACTTTAGGGATTATCAAACGCGCTTTTCCATTGCGTCAAAGACCGATCCCAATGTTTAAAGATCGTCCTTGCCTGAATTACGACATGGGCTTATGTCCAGCGGTATGTCAGGAGCTAATTTCGCCCGAAGAATATCACAAAACCATGCTGCGAGTTGCGATGATTTTTCAGGGTCGGTCGAGTGAATTGATCGAGACTTTTACGGAGAAAATGGAATCTATGGCGGAAGCTTTGGAATTTGAGAAAGCCGCCGATCTGCGCGATCGCATTCAAGTTTTGCAAAACCTCAACTCTAATCAAAAAGTATCCCTGCCCGATGATACCGTCTCGCGCGATGCGATCGCACTTGCTTACGATCAGCAGCACACTTGCATTCAGCTATTCCAAATCCGTGCAGGGCGACTGGTCGGGCGCTTAGCCTTTGTTGCTGATAGTCAAAGCGATGTACCAGAGGCGATTTTGCAGCGCACTCTCGAAGCACATTATCAAAACTGCGATCCTGTGGAAATTCCCAATGAAGTACATACCCAATTGGAACTGCCTGAAGTCGAGATTTTGCAAGCATGGCTTAGCGATCGCAAAGGGCGCAAAGTTGCGATCGCCACACCGCAAAGGCAACTCAAAGCCGAACTGATCGAAATGGTAGAACGCAATGCTCAGTATGAGTTAGCGCGGATTCAAAAACAATGCGATCGCAATTTACAAGGATTAGAAGACTTAGCCAAAATTCTCAATCTTGAGAGTTTGCCGCATCGGATTGAAGGCTATGATATTTCCCACATCCAAGGTTCTGATGCCGTGGCAAGTCAAGTCGTCTTTATCGATGGTATTCCCGCTAAACAACATTATCGCCATTACAAAATCCGCAATCCCGATATTCAAACTGGGCATTCCGATGACTTTGCCAGCCTTGCCGAAGTGATTGCTAGGAGATTTAGGAAGTATTCGGCGTTTGAGATGGAAGCCATCACCCCCAGCCCCTCTCTCGTGGGAGAGGGGAGTAAAAGTGATGGTGATTTTCCTGACTTGGTGATGATCGATGGTGGAAAAGGACAGCTTTCATCGGTGATGAAGATCATTGATAAGTTAGGTTTACGCGATCGCCTGACGGTGATCAGTCTTGCTAAAAAACGAGAGGAGATCTTTTTACCTGAGCAGTCAGAGCCATTAATCGGTGGTGATCCCGAACGGGCGGGAGTGCAGGTATTGCGCCGTCTTCGCGATGAAGCTCACCGTTTTGCGATTACCTTTCATCGCAAAAAACGCAGCCAAAGAATGCAGCGATCGCACCTCGATCAAATTACTGGCTTAGGACATCACCGCCAAAAAATTCTATTAGAAAAATTCCATTCTGTTGATTACATCCGTCAAGCGACCGTCGAACAGATCGCCGAAACCGATGGAATTGGCAAGAAGTTAGCGCAACATATTTACGATCATTTCCATTCAACTAGTAATTGATGTTAAGTAGCTAGGTGCAATTAAATATAAAACCCAAAGAAGCTGGTTCGCCCGCGCAGCGGG
>JAYUSC010000439.1:0-1504 GCA_043755885.1 Pseudanabaena sp.
CTCCTAATTTAGACCCTGAAATGCGATCGGGATTACAAAACATTGTTATTATAGCTAGGGTCAATAAAAAATTTCAACTTTTCTTTACAAATTTTTGTCACTCGGCATTTTCTGGGCTATGGTTCTATATTGCTTTAAGCTCCAGAAGCTATAGGCAGTAAGAGTTAGACATCTCTGTTTGGCTTGATTGATCGCTGTAACAAACTTGACATTAATTTGCGGCGAAGTGGTTTAAAGCTTCGGCGAAATCTCGAACCCCCCGAAACTGTCGGTATACTGAGGCAAATCTCACATATGCAACCTCACTAACATCTTGGAGATATTGCAGAACTAATTCCCCAATTTCCACGCTGGAGACTTGATGGCAATCGCGTACTTGTAGTTGCGCTTCGATTTCGTCAATGATTGATTCTAGATTTGTTTGTGATACCCCAGTCTTTTCACAAGCTCGAATCATGCCACGCAAAAGCTTAGAGCGATCAAAGGATTCACTGGCTCCATCCCGTTTCAAAACTGTAATTGGCACAAATTCAATGCGTTCGTAGGTAGTAAACCGACGCTGACAATTAAGACATTCGCGTCTACGTCGAATACTACAGCCTGCCTCTGCCGAACGAGATTCTAAAACGCGGCTATCGGTATGCTGACAAAACGGGCAGAGCATGACATATCTCAAAGTGTGTGGTGTAGAAACATAGTGAAGAGCAAAGCTTCACCCTATCTATAACAACTTTAAATTATAGTGGTCATTTTTACCTGTTTACATGGCATTGCGCCTTACGTTCGGGCTAAAAGATTAAGATGAGCATCGATACAAAGTAACCATGCGCTCAAAATTTTTGTGGGGATCGCGTAGCAAAAATGGCAGATGACCAAGGGGCGGAGACTTGAAATTGGGCTGAAGATCTTCGAGATATTGCCATCGCATAGTTTTGCGATCGTAAGTCGTATCGATCGCAAGTTCGCCAGATGGATTGAGCCAACCAATATTTTCGTATGTTTTACGAGTGTCTTTAGCAAAATCTTCGTAAATCTTTTTCTGAGCGGTCAATCCCTGCTTGCCATTGCTTGCCTGTGTCCATAGTTGATCGATTAAAACCAGATCGGCACAAGTAATCCGATTAAATTCATCGGGGTGAAATGTCCCATCAAGATCAGATTGGTTTCCTGCGGCTTTGAGAAGTAATAAATAGGTTTCATGATCGGCAGCTTTCCAGTTTTTCTCTTTGAGATAGATAGTTAGTTTCTCATAGCTAGCTTTGCGATCGGGTATAGGTGTTGTTGAAGGCTGAACTAAAAGAGGTGGTGAAGTCTCAGTTGTGGAGGTAGAAGGGCTAAGACTAGGACTAAGGCTGTTAATTGGTGGACTATTATTACTTTTAAGAGGATTCCATCCTGTACTAAATAGATAAATTCCACCAGTTAAGGCTAACAATGCGATCGCAGATGGCAATAGTAGAGGACTTGACTTCACCTCTCGATCATCAGTAATTCGCGGAGAAGC
>JAYUSC010000440.1:0-1501 GCA_043755885.1 Pseudanabaena sp.
TGTTAATTAAAAGGGTGTCGAACCCCTTTAATTAACACGCTTACATCCCGTCGCTCAACGGAGTACCGTTAGAGCGCGGGGCTTTCGCTTATTAGCTAACTCGTGCTGTTCTCCTGATGATAAATCTGTAGGAGAAAGAGTGCCTTTATTGGATGGAGAGTGCGGATAAAGCGTCTTAAAAATAAATCCCTTTTCCTTACTGAAATTCATTTCTTTATAGGAATAAGCAAATTTACTATTGATAATTCTTCGTAGCAGATCAATTTTGCTTGCAATTTCACTAAATACACTAAGCTTTTTTTCTACATCTTCTACATACACTGACAACATATTCTTTGTACTTGAATCTATTGCCTGTGGCTGAATTTGAAAATCAGAAGTCTCATCTTTATCCAACAAGCCAACCTCTATAAGACGTGAACGAATTTTTTCCAGATCATTTAGCTGTCGGCGAAGTTTCTCATCTGTCAACTCAGGAGAAGGAGATTGTTTTACTACTCTCGCTGGGAATGTTCTATCAAGAGATTGAGAAGTTGTACCGTATTCAGACAGCTTAGCTTTAATAAGCTTTGCTATTTCGTCAGAATAAGCAGAAACAGTGGGCAACATTGAATTTGCCGTATTAGAATATGATCGTGCTGAACGATTGGAAGCAGTAAAATTTAATAACCGTTGGGATTCTATGAGGCGAATATGGATACTACTCTTTAGTTTCTCTAGCCATTCAGGTTCTTCTCGTAGTTTTCTCATAGGGAAAACATCTTCAAATCTTTCTAAAACTTCATCTAAAGAAAGATCTTCACCAGTTGGGAGGTATCGCCAAATTCTCGATCCAATTCGACGCAGTTCAGGTACTACTTCATCTATAATGTCAACTGGAAAACCTAGATCTTGCTGATTTTTGGCTATTTTCAATGGGAATGATTTTGGCGAGGAGTCATTTGTATAGAAATCAAAGATAATATTATCCTTGTTTTTTTGCTTTTCAGATATCTCTAATTTTTTTATTACTTCAATCCTACTACCATCAGTAAAATCAACTCGAAACTTCGTGAACGGAGTAGTGCGAAATACTAAGTATCGAGAATTAAAAAATCCATTCAACAATCTTAACATTGCCGTTTTGCCAAATCCATTAGGACTGTGAATAATTGTAATTCTCTCACTTGGATTCAATGGAATTACATGGTTAAAAATCCCAAATAGATTATTGACTGATATTTGTTTAATTTGCATAGCTTTTGTTTCAGATAAGTTCTTATGCTTTGCTCTTTTATTTGATTAAGTATAAAACATCAAGAGACAAACATGAGGGTTTCTGTTATTTATCTCAGACTGGAGGTACTTTAAGTTTATCTGATTATTATTTGTACTTGTCAGCCAAAGCCAACATTGCATCTAACTGAGAATCCATTAATAGACATTGCTCCAAATGTTCAATATCCAAATCAGGCAAACATAAACTATGGGAACTCTGCACATAATCCCCATCCTGCAAGCA
>JAYUSC010000441.1:0-3528 GCA_043755885.1 Pseudanabaena sp.
GCGGGCGAACCCGCTTCTTTGGGTTTTATATTTAATTGCGCTTAGCTACTTAGCGTGGCGTGATGCATCTACGAACACTATAGCGTTTTTGATTTTGAAGTTAGGCAACAACGCTAAACTTTGCCGAAACGTCGATTGCGATCTTGGTAATCAACCAAAGCCCGATGAAATTCGCTGCGATTAAAGTCTGGCCAAAGTGTATTTGTAAAATACATCTCTGTATAAGCCATTTGCCAGAGTAGAAAATTACTCAAGCGCATTTCGCCACTGGTGCGAATTAGCAGATCAGGATTATGGTTACCCGCCGTATAGAGATGTTGCTCAAACAGGTTCTCATCAATATTTTCAGGATTAACTTCACCCGCCAAAGTTGCCTCCGCAATTTGGCGACATACTTTCACAATTTCACGCCGACTGCCATAGTTGATCGCCATCGTAAAGTGAATTGCTTTATTATTTAACGTCGCAGTTTGCGATCGCTCAATCTCGTTCCGCAAAGACTTGGACAAAGAATCGAGATCGCCGACAAAGGAGATGCGTACCCCTTCTTTGCACATTTCCTTCAATTCGCGACGCAACATCCGCTCAAATAAAACCATCAAGAAGTCAACTTCTTGGGCGGGGCGGCTCCAATTTTCTGTGGAAAAGGCATAGACCGTCAGTGCGGCAATTCCCCAGTCTTTGCAGCAGTGCAATAAATCCTTAAGGGCATCCACGCCCTGTCGATGTCCCGCAATTCTGGGCATCCCCTTTTGCTTAGCCCAACGTCCGTTACCGTCCATAATTACGGCTACGTGTTTAGGCAATCTTTGGTGATCGAGATCTGGTGGCAAAGTTTGTAATAGCTTAGCGGTCATTTCTTTTCTGACGATTCTGACGATTTGCGGCTTACCATATTTTTAAGAATTGAGTTTGACCAGAGCCAGTTAAAGCGCGGTACTGTTCTTCCTAAAGAAGTTGGACGATAATTACCTAGTTTAGTTTCTAATATTTCGCGTAGACGACTACTGGAGATCGGACGATCTAATATGCCATTTTCCGCGATCGCAATTGAGCCTGTCTCTTCAGAAACGACGATACAAAAGCAATTTCTAACGCGATCGGTAATGCCCATTGCCGCACGGTGTCTAGTCCCAATCTCCCGCGAGGCAGCGCGTTCAGAAATTGGCAAAATCACACCAGCCGCCAAAATCCGATCTTCTCGAATCAAGATCGCGCCATCATGCAGCAGCGTCGAAGTCTGAAAGATCGTATGCAATAGCTCTTTGGATAATAAGGCGTTAAGCTTTACCCCAGGTACTGAAAAATCGCGATCGTCAATTGGTTCACCCGTCTCAAGAATCATCAATGCACCAGTACGGTTTTGTGATAGTTCAATCACAGCATCATTAATTTCTTCAATTACTGAGTCAGCCTCAAAAGGCGATCGCCTATTCGCAGTTGGCTGAATTAACGACAGTAAATCGCCCCTTCCTAGCCGCTCCAGAAATCGCCGTAGCTCTGGCTGCAAAATTATCGCCATCGCTACGGCTGCGCCAATCAATAATTTATCGAGAACAAAACTGAGCAATCGCATCCCAAGGCGATCGCTCAAGACACTAGCAATTAGTAAAAAGATGATCCCGCGCACCATCAATAGCGTGCGGCGATCATTACTAAGGGACAGCATGAAGTAGATCAATCCCAATACCGCAAGGATATCGATCGCTCTCAGCATGAATGCAATTGCGTTGATATTAAACCACTGCATTCATCGTCCTCTCATTCACAATTGAACTTCCTACTACTTCTGTAATCTCTCTGGCAAACAATCTTGACGTAATAGATCCTCACGAGTTTCTCGTTTGATGATCAAACTAGATTCACCAGTCCCAACGACCACCGCCGCAGGTTTTGGTAAACGATTATAATTTGAAGCCATACTGTAATTGTATGCACCTGTGCCAAATACAACCAGAATATCCCCAGATTTCGTCTCAGGCAGTTGAATATCTTTAATTAAAATATCACCTGATTCGCAATGCTTACCTGCGATCGTCACAGTTTGCGACAAAGCGGCGCTCATGTGATTGGCAACCACCGCCCGATATTTGGACTGGTAGGTGATCGGACGTGGGTTGTCCGACATGCCACCATCAACGGTGATGTAGGTACGAATATCAGGCACAGTCTTGCTACCACCAATCGTATAGGCGGTCACACAGGTTGAGCCAACGAGCGATCGCCCTGGCTCACAGAGTAATTTGGGTAGTGGTAGTCCTGCGGTAACAAATGCATCGGTTACCCCAGCACTGACTGTTTTGATCCATTCTTCGATGCTAGGCGGATCATCCGATTCCACATAGCGAATCCCCAAACCACCACCAATATTCAGTTCGACAAATGGCAATCCATATTTTTCACCCGCAAGTTTAAACCATTGCACCATCACACCGCCAATATCTTGATGTGGTTGCAGTTCAAAAATTTGGGAACCAATATGGGCATGGATACCAATGCAGTTGAGGCTAGACTTTGCCACAAAGGCAAATACCGCTTCGATTTCATTGGGATCAAAGCCAAACTTGCTATCAATATGTCCTGTCTGAATATATTCATGGGTATGGCATTCGATGCCAGGGGTCAGCCGCAGCATGATCCGAGGTTGGGACGTTTGCGCTTGAGCAAGGCGATCCAAAGTTTGTAACTCATGCCAGTTGTCAACCACGATCGTGCAGCCAGACTCTAGGGCATAGCTCAATTCATCGACAGATTTATTATTGCCATGAAAATAAATCAAACTCGGCGCAACCCCAGATCGCAGTGCGGTCAAGATTTCACCTGCCGAGACGACATCGATCCCTAGCCCTTCAGAGCCAACGATCGCACAAACTGCTAGGCAACTCCAAGCTTTAGAGGCATATAGCACCTGAGCCGCGCCTTGGTAATGTTTTGTAAACGCATCACGATATTGCTGGCAAGCAGTTCTGAGGCTGACTTCATCCAAAATATACAGTGGTGAGCCATATTGCTGTACCAAGTCCACGACATCACAACCACCGATTTCTAAGTGATCATGGGCATTTGCGATCGCAGTTAAAGGCAAAAGTTGCTGATTAGGCGACAAGCTATCTAAGCTTGAAACATTACTTTTTGGCGAATTTGCCACAACAGTCTCTGGTTTGGGACTGGTTAAAACAGTAGTCATGAAGTACCAATAATTTTTTGTAAAACTTTCTAATATCTATTATAAAAAATAGCGGCAATTTTATTTACTGCTATTTTTTATTTAAAAACCCAAACCCGTAAGGTTTGGGAGTTACTTATTCATCTATTTTTTCTAGTTTTAGCGATCGCTGTAATTCTTCGATTTCGTCCTTGTGGGCGCGGACTTTAAGTCTTGTCTCTGGCAAAAGTTGCAAACTGACTCTGCGATCGCGCGGAGTACCACGCCAATAAAACACACCTGCGATCGGCGACAAAACCGTCAGCCAGAACCACAGATTTTCTAGATCAGGAATTAAAATCCCCAAAACGATCCCCAGACAA
>JAYUSC010000442.1:0-3520 GCA_043755885.1 Pseudanabaena sp.
GTTTGTACTATTAGCCATTGCGATCGCTTCAGTCAAATTTTTCACCCGAAACACCGAAGCGACGGGACCAAAAAATTCTTCTTGATAGGGCGGCGCACCCAAGGGAATATCTACCAAAATTGTCGGTGCATAGAAATTCCCCTTCTCTTTCAGTCGATAACCACCGACTAGCACCTTTGCACCCAAATCCACCGTGGCTTTTACCTGCAAATCTAGCTCATTTAAAATTTGCGGCGTGGCAAGCGGTCCCACGTCAGTCTCAGGCTGCATCGGATCACCCACTTTTAGAGTCTTAAATTTCTCCACAAATTTGGCAATAAACTGATCGGCGATCGCATCTTCGATAATGAAGCGTTTCGCCGCGATACAGGTCTGTCCATTGTTCATCACCCGCGCCGTGACTGCGATACTGACCGCCAACTCTAAATCCGCACTTTGCATCACCATAAACGGATCGCTTCCGCCTAGTTCCAAGACGACTTTTTTGAGATGATGCCCTGCGATCGCAGCCAGACTCTGCCCCGCAGGTTCGCTTCCTGTTAACGTGGCAGCCTTTACCCGCGTATCCGCCACCAACCCCGCCACCCGATCTGAGCCAATCAGCAAAGTCTGAAATGCCCCTTCAGGCACACCCGCCGCATGGAAAATTTCTGCGATCGCTAACGCACATTGCGGCACATTAGAAGCATGTTTCAACAGCCCCACATTCCCCGCCATCAAGCAAGGTACGGCAAAACGAAATACTTGCCAAAAAGGAAAGTTCCAAGGCATCACCGCCAGAATCGCGCCCAAAGGTTGATAACGAATAAGAGTCCGACTAGCATCGGTTTGCGCGGGTGTATCCGCCAAAAATTGGGGCGCATGTTCGGCATAAAAACGACAGAGATTAGCGCATTTCTCGATTTCCGCGATCGCACTTTTCAGTGTTTTCCCCATTTCGAGAGTCATGATGATCCCAAATTCGGTTTTTTTCGTCTCCAGAATATCCGCCGCTTGATTCATCCATCGACTGCGATCGGCAAAACTCGTGTGTTTGTAAGTCGCAAAAGTGCGATCGGCAAGCGCCAATTTATGCTCAAGTTCTTGATCCGTCAAAGGCTCGAAAGTCTTTAATACTTCTCCCGTTACAGGATTGATTGATGCGATCGCCATGATCTTTTCTCCATGACTGCGGAGATATATCAAGCGTAAACTTGCTATATCAATGTTTGTGTATAGCTAAGATCTTAAGCCTTGCGATCGCGAAATATACCGATAATTCAACTAAATTTACGATTACTCACGATGTACGTTGCAATAATGACAATATGTTAAATTAATAGGACTTAGTGGTCTTTGCGAGCAATCTCATGAATGTACAGCAAGTTGATTCTATTTCGCCAAAAGAACTGACGAAAACAAATCTAAAGCAATATATCGTAGAACAACTCTCTCAAGAGCCAGAAGTCGAAAAAGTTATTATTTTCGGTTCTTTTTTAAAATCAAATACACCTAATGACATTGATATTGCTATCTTCCAAAATAGTTGTCAAACTTACTTGAACCTTGCCTTAAAATATCGAAAACTATTAAGACCTCTATATTCTTTTTTCCCAATTGATGTAATTCCACTTCGCTTAGACGCTCAAGGTAGTTTTATAAACGAAATTAAATGTGGTGAGATTATCTATGAAAAGTGAAACTAAAATATGGTTAGACTATGCGGAAGAGAATCTAAAATCCTCGAAAATCTTACTTGACAATAAACTCTATAATCCTTCTCTTCAAAATGTACAACAATCGGTTGAGAAAGTACTCAAAGCTATTGTTATAGAGAATGGAATCAATCTCAAACGAACACATGATATTCTTGAGTTGAAATATTTATTACAAAGAAAGGCCATTATAGTGAATATTTCAGATGATGAGTGTGACTTATTAAATGCTATATATCTGCCTTCAAAATATCCTATGGGCGACGTGACAGATGAGATCAATCCAAATGATGAATTGTGCCGCCTCTCAATCGATATAGCTGAAAAAGTTTTTGCGTCTGCGATCGCATTAATAAAGTAAATACCCTGTGATTTTGGTTTGCTAGGCAACTCCATACGCTGTATATGGTCGCTTGTAGGGCGGTTGCAATCCCAGCACTATATCCTGTCGGGACACTCCCATTTCAACTAATTCTTCCGCAGGGTTCTGGTCTGTTAAATTTTGCTGAAGCCAGATTTTACCGTCCTTAATGTCGAAATGCATCACACACCGATATACCCGATTTAACTCTTGCCAGCCAATATTTATCCACTGATAATGATCTCGTTCTATATCAAAAAGAAGCTGTACCTCAACTTCTTCATCTGACAGATCACCACTGGCATATCGAGTCATCAAGTTTTGAATATACTCTCTATATTTGCCTATTTTATCCATTTCACAATTACCTCATTTGTTATCACTGATGTTACGTGGAAGGAATTCCTTTTATGGCATAGGTCTGGGGCTGTGCCACAGCAGTCCCTACCAAATCTAAATTGTTTAGGTAGTCGCCATGCCCCCGTGCTTGCCCTGTCACGCTAGAAGCAAGAGATTTTCATCTGCGTTCCACATGGGGATGTAGGCTATCTAATTCCCATGATAAAGGATTATTCTCGATATACTGCCGTAAATAATTACAGGACTCTTCAGTACGAATAATATGTTCGTGATAGTTTCTCTGCCATAGCCGACCCACAAATGGTTGCCATTTTTCTTGATTGACCCCGTGACGATATTTTGCGGTTGTATAGGATTTGAAGCGGTGAATGACATCACCTAAAGCCATAGATGATTTATTTTCAGATTTTAAAACAATAATTCCATGAATGTGATTGGGCATCAAAACAAAGGCATCCAATTCTATGTTCAAATAATGTAGAGGCATTTCATTCCAAATTGTTTGTACCATATCTCCCGCAGGTGTTGGTTTGATTATTCCATTTTCTATTTCACCTAACAATGGTTGTCGTTGATTAATACAAATAGTGACAAAATATGCACCTGCCTTTGAATAGTCATATTTCTGGGATCGAATGGAACGGCGATGATGAATGTCAGGATTGTAGGACATATCGCATTTTTAGGATATTGATTTTGTTAGGACACATGACGTAAATTGTCCCATAATGAGGCGAAGAAGGGCAACCACGGAGGGATTGCCCCTACCTCTATTAGGAACAATTGCCATGTAGGGGCGATGCCCCCGTGCTCGCCCTTCTTGTCGTGTGGGGACAATTCTCTCATGCGGAATAATTTTGTGTATTATTTAGGGATATCTCAATATTGAAATTTTCTGCGATCGGCGAGGAAGGGCAACCACGGGGGGATTGCCCCTACCTCTATTAGGAACAATTACCATGTAGGGGTGATGCCCCCGTACTCGCCACAGGCGCTAAAGAGCATATAATGAATAGGGAAAAGAAAAGAGGGAAAGAGTGTAAAGAATTAAGTCCTCACGCCCAAAAATAAGAAGAGAGAAACTCAAACTACAACTCGAAAACCG
>JAYUSC010000443.1:0-3507 GCA_043755885.1 Pseudanabaena sp.
GATTTTGCGAGTGATTATTTCATTGTCTCCAGTTAAAATTTTGACATCGACACCATTACGCTTCAGGGCTTTAATCGCTTCAGCCGCAGAGTCTTTGGGTGGATCGAGAAAGGCAATATTGCCTAATAGAATTAAATCACTCTCATCTGCGATCGCATAATGAGCTTGAGATGGGGGCATGACTTTATAGGCGACAGCAATTACCCGCAATCCATCAGCGTTGAGAGCTTTTTGTAAATCAGCAACTTTAGTACGGGCTGACTCATCCATGGTCTCAACTTGATCATTGACTTTAAGCTGGGTACAAACTTTGAGAACTTCCTCCACGGCTCCTTTACAAATCAGTACATGTTGTTTCCCGATTTCTTCAATGACAACGGACATTCGACGGCGCACAAAATCAAAGGGGATTTCATCAAATTTCTGATAGTTTTTCTCAATTTCTAAAGATTCAAGTTCTTGATTGTGTTCAAGAACGGCAATATCCAGTAAGTTTTTTAATCCAGTCTGATAGAAACTATTGAGATAGGCATATTTAAGAACATCAACACTCTCTTGACCATAGGGGTCTAAATGCCTCTGCAAGACGATTTTGTCTTGAGTTAGAGTTCCTGTTTTGTCGGTACATAAAATATTCATAGAGCCAAAGTCTTGAATCGCATCAATGTTTTTGACAATCACTTTTTTGTCAGACATTGCGATCGCACCTTTCGCCAAATTTGCAGTGACAATCACTGGCAACATCTCTGGAGCTAGTCCCACAGCTACCGACAAGGCAAAAGTAAATGCTTCAACCCAATTCTTTTTAAATATGCCATTAATCATAAAGACTAAGGGAGCCATGACCAACATAAAGCGCAATAGCAGCATGGTTACGCCATTGACACCTTTGTCAAAGCTCGTGCGGGGTTTGCGCCCACTGATAGTTTTCGCTAATGAGGCAAGATAAGTATGAGAGCCAGTTTCTATGACTACAGCCGTTCCTGAGCCACTGACGACCGCTGTACCCATAAAACAGAGGTTGACTAGCTCTAGGGGATTTTTTTCATTGCGATCGCAAAGATCTACATGCTTTTCGGCGGGGAGCGACTCCCCCGTCAGGGTTGACTGACTGAGAAATAAATCCTTCGCGACAATTAGCCTGACATCGGCGGGAATCATATCTCCTGCGGACAGAAAGATGATGTCACCTGCAACTAACAGCTTCACAGCAATTTTTTTTCCTGCGGTGATTCCTTTTTCTTGCTTTGGTTCAGAATCTTTAATGGTATCTTTGCGACTCACGGTTGCGGTTGCACTCACCATTTCTCGCAGCTTTTCGGCAGCTTTGTTTGACTGAAATTCTTGAGAAAATCGTAATAACCCTCCAAAAATTACCATGATAAAAATGATCAAAGCTGCGATCGCACTCCCAGTTAACAGAGAAATTACCGCCAAAGTGATCAGTAAAAGCGATAGCGGATTAGTCACCGTTTTTAGCAGTTGGACATACCACGCGATCTTTTTCTCACGGGCAATCTCATTCAGTCCATATTTATCTAACCTCTGTTTGGCTTCAGATTCGCTCAGTCCTTCTAACTCAGTTTCAAATAAGTGGAGAACTTCATCTACATCACTCTGAGCAATGCTGATGAGTGATGCGGATGAATCCTTCTGGTTTACAGTCTGCATATAAATCGTCAAGATTTGGTAAAATTCTGTCTTGTTTTTGCTGCGATCTGATGATCTGTCATCTTGTCAACCGTCTCAATACCCACGATACGACTATCGAGATTGTTCTTTTTAAGACGTTCTTTGAGTTCATTTTTTGCCGTGCTTGGACCAAATATCAGAATAGACTTGGCACTACCAATAGAGGCAATAACCTTGTCATAGTAGATATTTAGACTTCCTGTCAAAGATCTCTGGAGGCTGTCATCGGCAGGGACTTGAACCGATTCATAAGTACCCTTAAGAGGTGAGTCACCAGAACGTCGAGGCTGTTTTTCGACATCCGATGTTATCTCTTTCACTTCTTCCCCATCCTCTGTAATAGATACGACAATAGCCTTCCTATGGTCAATCCACAGCCCTACTTGTGTACTCATTGATTATCTCCTTTACTGAATTGCAGCGTATTACTTAAATCGCTCTTGCTTTCTTACATTAATGTCTCAGCAAGTAGTTGTATTTCCTGAGTGAATTGATTGAATACGAAATAAAACGTAATCGAACACACTCAAATTATGGGTCTAGTCCACGTTTTGCTAGAATCTGAATCTCAGTTCGTAAGGCGCTAATTTCTTCTTGCAGTGCTTTAATCGACTTTGCCCCCGCTAGTTCAGCCTCATCATTCTCGGCATCCTGACCGACAAAAAACGTGGCGAGCGTTGCCGTTACATAACCACTTACGCCAAATGCGTACATAGCCAGCAAAAAACACAGCACCCGTCCTTCGGCTGTCTTCGGAAAGAAGTCAGACCCGATCGTCGTCATCACCATCGCAGTCCACCACAGCGCCGTACCATAGTCGGTGATAGTGCCATTGGGAAGTTCATGCTCAAACACATAAATTCCAGATGCGCCAATTAGAGTGACAATTGTCGTTAATCCCACCACAAAGCCAAACCCTCGGCGACCCATACTTGCTCCTAATACTCTCATTCCTTTATTGATTCTTGTCATCACTCGCAGCAACTGTAATCCTCGAACTGCATGAACTGATTGTAAAGAATAAATCACTCCCACAATCCGAAAAGTTCGCAGCGCTGGGATTAGCAGTGAGAAAGCGGTTAACCAATTGTGTTTGAGATAAAAAAGTTTGTGAGGAGCGAGAAGAAATTGGATGCCAAAATCTGCGATAAAGGCGATCCAAATGATGATGCCAATCGCTTCAAGGAGAGGATTAAGTCCCCAAACTAGCTCAATGATAAATAGTGCTAACCAAGCAAAACCTAGCACCAACATTGGAGTCTCTAGCCAGTCTTCTAACTGTTGCAGTACTTGATTGCGTTCTTGATCTAAAGCTGGCTCTAAGGTTGGCTTCAAGTCTGGCTTTTCCAATTTATTTATTCATAGAGGATGAGATTGATAGACCTTATTTAACTAGAGATATTTAACTATAGACATTGCCTGACTGGAATGACTATAGTGCCGCTAAAGCCTGCCAAAACAAATATGGCAGAATAAAATACTGGTTCAGCCTGATCCTCTGATAAAAAACTTGAGCAAAAAGGACATCTAGGTCTGCTATTCATCGATGGATCATGGCTAATAGAAATAGATTGCCGACTTTCTTTGAGAAGAGATTGTTGGGGGAATCCTGTTAAAGAAATCATTAAATTACGCATCTTTATATAACCTAGATTAAGTAAATTTTCTGCACTATTCATACTCTGAACGGGTACTATTTGATTTGCTGTATGAGTTGATTGATTACGATATAAATTGTGATTACTGCGATCGCTTAAGGGAATCCCAAGAAAAAAATAATCCATATAAAACCCAAAAATGGTGCGGCGGGCGTAG
>JAYUSC010000444.1:0-3506 GCA_043755885.1 Pseudanabaena sp.
TTTCAAAAAGATGGGTTTTATAGACCACTCACAGCTCGTTCAAGATTGGCGCGGGACTGGTTGTAACCAATGATGGCTTGGACTCGGTTAACATCAGCACGAGTTAAATCTGCCTCGGCTGTAATCACCTCAAGTTGTGTCCCAACTCCTGCATCTTGACGCAAACGGGCTAAACGCAGGGCTTCTTTCGCTTGTTCGACAGCTTTAGTAGCCGTGTCAATTTGTTTAAGAAGCGATTGTTGATTGATGTATGACTCTTCTACGTCAAAACGAGCTTGACGAGCATCTTGCTCAAAACGAGTTTCGGCAATAGCTTGATCGGCTTTAAATTGGTTTACTTGCGCGTCGGTTCTACCTCCATCATAGAGGTTCCAATTTAGAGTTGCCCCAATTTGGTAACCAACGCCGACCCCACCACCACTAGTAAATTCAGAAGCAGTATTCAGGTTGCCAAATACATTAACTTGAGGACCTATTTTCGCTATGGAAGAATTAGCGCGATCGCGAGCAACTTCACGCTCCAGTTTGCGAATGTCTAGCTCGGCGCGATTGCGTACAGCGAGTAAGATCGTTTCTTCGACTGGCAATTTCCATTCAGGGACGGGCGTAATTTTGTCAGCCGCCGTAATCTCGACGATCGCAGGATAGTTTAGCTGTCGTGATAACTCACGTCTTGACACTAATTGAGCTGCCTCGGCATTAAGTAAGGCTTGCTTAGCATTAGCGAGCTGGACATCAGATTGCAATACGTCGAACTTTGTGCCAATACCTGCTCTTTCTCTGGATTGAGTATCTTTTAGGCTTCTTTCTGCATTTCTCACAGCTTCGCGTTGAATCCGAATCGTTTCATCCGTATTTTGTAAGTTGTAATAGGCTGTGACTACGCCCAAGCGAATATTTTGTCTAATGCGACTGAGATCGGCTTCAGCGATGCGTAAGTTATTTTCGGCGATCCGAACCGTCGCTTCTTTAACACCTGAGTCAAAAACATTGTAATCAACACCTATAGTGCCAGTGAGCGGATTGCTATTCGTTTTGCCTAGTGGGGTGTTGTTATTAATGCTATTTAGGCGTATTTGAGCTGAGTCACTGTAATTGTATTGCACCGTTCCTGTAACTGTTGGTAGTCGCCCTGCTTCGGCTTCTTGCAACACAGCACGAGCGCGATCCACCGCAATTCTGGCGCGAATTGCATCAGAGTTAGTTTTCTCAGCCAAATTAAGAATTTCTGCTAGGGTGACTGGCTTGGTGGCATCTAATTTAACTTGGCTAGGTGTGGTGGGAACAACTAGTGTCTGTGCGGGATCAATCTGTCCTGAGTTAGTGGCGCTAGGAATGACTCTAGCTGGCTCGGTAGAAGAACTGACTTTTTCAGGTTGCGATCGCAGACTATCTTGAAGGATAGTAGTCTCTGAGACAGGTGATTTGGATGATTCTGAAATATCAGCTTTCGGTAGGGCTGCAATCATTACCTGAATATCTCGAAGGATGGGCTGTTGATTATTTCCTGATTCAGGCTTAGATTTGAGGATTTCTACCGTTTTTGGGGTAGTTACTTCTGGCTCAGATGGAGTAATTTTGATTGTACTATCAGGCTCTAAAACGACCTCGGTATAAGGTTTTAGAGGCATGGTAAATTCTTGAGCATTGGCTGTCCAAGCTGGAATCAGAAGCGATAAACTCGCACCAAGCGTCAACCAACTGGAGTAAATTCGCATAATTCAGTCCGTCTCTCTTCGTCATTAAAATAGCAGCTAACATACCTTATTGTGGTCATCTTCGGATAGCTCACATGTGACAATCATCATGCGATCGGGTCAAAATGAGAAAAAGCGCCGTATGTTTGCCTTACAGATTGTAGTACAAACCTAGAAGTTTGGTGGTGGTGCTTTGTGGTAATTTCTAAATAAATGGCGAAAAAATTTACAGACTCTATCAATCATGAATATCCTTTCATCACTAACGGCTCCGCAGACTTGGCATGGAGATGCTCTAGCGATCGCAGTTTTTGCGAGTCCAAAATCTAGCCATGAGCCATCAGAAAATCCTGCTAATAAAGCTATTCAACTATCGGAATCACTAAAAAACTTGGATATTCAAGTTTTAGCTTGCACTTTGACTGACTTGATTACTGAGTCAGAATTTACGGGGGGAATTGGGGCATCGGTCAGTGGACGTGTGGGGATTGACTATGCGATCCGTAAGGTGATTTTAATCGGATTGGGTGATCCTGCTAAAGCTGATGCTGATGTCTGGCGCAAGGCGGCGGCGGCGGCTGTGAAATGGGCTAATAAAGTGAAGGTGAAAAATCTGGCTCTGGCTTTTCCTGACTATAACCAAGATGTGAGTTTAACGGCTCAAGCGATCGCAGAAGGTGTGTTACTTGCTGCTCATCAAGACAAGCGGTTTAAATCCAAAAATGCTGATCCCCAATTTCTAGAGCAGGTTGAGATTTTAGAGACCGATCCTGAGTTAGCTAATCCTGCGATCGCCAAAGCACGGCAGATTGTCGATGGTGTAATTTTGGCGAGAGAGCTAGTATCTGCTCCTGCGAATATCGTTACACCGATTACGCTTGCCGAAACAGCGATTGCGATCGCAGCCGAGTCAACTTATTTCAGCGTCAAAATTCTGGAACAAGCCGATTGCGAAGCTCTAAACATGGGTGCATTCCTAGGTGTGGCAAGAGCTTCAGACATTCCGCCGAAATTTATTCATCTCACTTACAGCAATGGCAAACCGAAGCGCAAATTAGCGATCGTCGGCAAGGGCTTAACCTTTGACTCTGGCGGATTGAACCTAAAAACTGGCGTAGGCAGTAGCATCGAACTAATGAAAACCGATATGGGCGGCTCGGCGGCGGCGCTCGGTGCAGCCAAGGCGATCGCAAAACTCCAACCCACTGACATCGAAGTACATTTCATCATCGCGGCTTGCGAAAATATGGTCAATGGCAGTGCGATGCGGCCTGGGGATATCCTCACTGCGTCCAATGGCAAAACGATTGAGGTGAATAATACGGATGCTGAAGGTCGCTTGACTCTTGCGGATGCGTTGGTCTATACCGATAAGTTGGGCGTAGATGCGATCGTCGATTTGGCGACGCTGACGGGTGCTTGCGTAGTGGCGCTCGGTGAGAGCATTGCAGGAATGTGGTCGATTGATGATGCTTGGGCTGATGCGATCGCTAAAGCTGCCAAAGATGCTGGTGAAAAATTCTGGCGGATGCCTCTCGAAGAACCATATTTTGATCAATTTAAGTCTGTGGTTGCCGACTTTAAAAATACAGGTTCGCGAGCTGGTGGTGCGATCACAGGGGCTTTATTTTTGAAGCAATTTGTGGAAAAAACTACGGCTTGGGCGCATCTGGATGTGGCGGGACCAGTCTGGACTGAGCGCGAGTCGGGTTATAACAATGCTGGCGGCACTGGTTTCGCAGTGCGAACTTTGGTTAATTTAATTATCAATTAGGAATTCGCAGCGATATAGATTGGGGGGCTGGCTTC
>JAYUSC010000445.1:0-3498 GCA_043755885.1 Pseudanabaena sp.
CCGATCGATTTGGCATCCATGATTTCGTAGGTGAGACGATTTTTAAGAACGCCGTCTTGATGAATGCCCGACTCATGGGCAAAGGCATTTGCGCCCACGATCGCTTTATTGGGCTGCACCAACATGCCTGTGAGGTTAGACACAAGGCGCGAAGTCTTGTAAATCTGCTTCGTGTCAATGTTGCAGAGTGGCGCGGTGGATTCTGTCGGACGACCGAGCATGTCATTGAAATAGGTGCGACGCACATGGAGCGCCATCACCAATTCTTCGAGGGCGGCGTTACCTGCGCGTTCACCGATGCCGTTGATTGTGCATTCCATTTGTCGCGCTCCGCCTTTGACCGCTTCAAGGAAGTTTGCCACGGCTAAGCCAAGATCATTGTGACCATGTACCGAGATGACGGCGCGATCGATATTTGAGACATTCTGCTTGAGCAACCTAATCAAGTCACCAAACTCAGTGGGCATAATAAAGCCCACGGTGTCAGGAATATTCACGGTGGTTGCACCCGCATTGATCGCTGCTTCGATCACTTGGCACAAATACTCAGGATCAGTGCGCGTGGCATCCATCGGCGAAAATTCCACATCGTCACAAAAAGTCTTGGCATAGGCGACCATTTCCTGAGCAATGTCTAAAACTTCAGGACGAGACTTGCGTAACTGATATTTTAAATGAATATCAGAGGTAGAAATGAAGGTGTGAATTCTGCCATGCGCCGCAGGCTTGATGGCTTCAGCCGCAGCTTTGATATCAGCTTTAATTGCTCTTGCCAAACTGCAAATGATCGGTCCCTTCTCAGTGCCAACTGTGGCGGCAATTTTTTGGACAGCCTCAAAATCTCCTAAAGAGGCGATCGCAAACCCTGCCTCGATGATGTCTACACCAAGTCGAGCCAGTTGCTGCGCGATTAGTAATTTTTGTTCCACGTTCAGAGTTGCGCCTGGGGACTGTTCGCCATCGCGGAGAGTGGTATCAAAAAAGATAATGCGGTCTTGAGCAACTTGAGACTCTTGAGATGTAGTAGACATAGGGCTTTAATTCATGAATGCAATATTGTGAAAACGTAACTCATAGATAATAGCCTTTTTTTAAAATTTGGTAAATCACCCAAGAGATTAAGTACCTCGGCATAATTAAAAACCCAGAACAAAAATCTGTATCGCCCGCGCAGCGGGCGATACAGATTTTTGGGTTTTATATTTAATTGTGCCTAGTTACTTAGAAGGCAATATGCTAGGCTATTTCATTCATTTAAGATTTGTGAGACCGCGCATGAAATCTTTGCCTGAGTCCTCAAAACCTTTCGGCGATCTTGTGAAAACGGATCGTGCGGATCAAGCATTAACAGAGCTACCAGAAATTGATTTGCGCGATCGCCTTACATGGTCGAACTTTTTTGTGGTCTTAAGTATTCCTGTCGTAGGGGGATTGGTGGGGCTGGGACTAATTTATCTAGCCAATCCCTTAGCGATCAGTTGGCTCGCATCTTCTGATGCTCCTGCATTTTACTCTAATTCTTTATGGAATATCCCCAAAAGTATCCCTCAAATTCAAGCTGAGTTAGGGCGTAGTTACCTAAAGCTCGGCGAAAATTACAGTCTCAAAACGGGTGAAACCATTTATACGGTTTTGGAAACAGAAACCCAGAATATTCGTGAAATTCGTTTCTATCAGACCATTTGGGATCGCGGTGTTGAGAAATACCTGTTAGTCAGTACAACCACAGTTGCAGGAATTGATGAATATTTTGTGCGATCGCCCAAGTTTAAATATGCGATTGAAGCTATGCCTGAGCGAATCCGACCAGACCGCAATCGACTTCCACTCAAAAAATTATCCTTGTTAAATAATCCGCCCTCTCAATACAATGGAGTTTGGTTTAGCACAACGGGTAACGTCGATGGCATTGCCTACGGACAAATTTATTACTTTTCCAACGATAAGCGATCGCAGTTATTAGACCTAGATACATGGACTAGCTCCACGGGGGAACTTCCGATCTGGCGTAATGCGTTATCAAGCAATTCTGGTTCTGTACAATTGGTAATCAATCAAACTAAAGCATTTGAACCGCTATTTTTGATTTTCCAACCTGAAGAAGCGATCGTTAGTTCTATTCGCAAAGTAAAATTGCGACAGGTGACCCTAAATGAGGCGAAGGGTCAACCAAAAGCTTATCAAGATGCCTTGTTGATGGCGAGTGTGGGGCTATGGTCACCTGCATTGGGCAAATTTAATCTGATGGTAGATGAGTTGCGATCGCAGAATAAGACCCTCTCACCATTTTTGCAAGAACAATATGATTTGATTTCTATACATGCCAAAATCACCTCAGATCAAGCCCAAAATCCTAACTCTAGTTTGGGAGAAAAAGCACTAGCTAATCTTATTGATGGCAGATGGACTGAGGCTTTAGCGATCGCTAATGATCCCGCTTATAAGGGCGATAAAATTGCGGAAATGTTAGCGACATATCATCCCCACATTTGGCAGCGCGTGATGACGATGCTGACTTTTACGGGAGCCAAAGAAATTAAACTATGGGGTGGGCTGGTTGTTTTACAGCGTAACGGGTTACGCCGTGCTGAGCATTGGCTGCGAGAGCAGAAAGTCGATCCTAAAGAATCCAATCAATTATTGCAACGTCTCGATCTTGCACCAATTACGCTCGATCCAAAACAATTAATCGGAACAGTTACCTACATTGGTAAGGGAGATGCTGGATCTGAATGGTTTTTGCCACCACCAAAGCTCGAATCAGGACAAGTTTGGTATGAAGTCCGTATCAATTTAATTAAAGGCGGTGACAAGTGGATTAATGATCCATTTAGCGAACTTAGCGATCGCTCATCAATTTTGTTGTGGAGAATTTTAGGGCTTTCTCTCAATAGTAGTTTAGGGGTAGTCCTATACGAACCTAATGGCAAATCGCAAGCAGCAACTTTAACCGCTCAATCTCTCTGGGTTGGTAATAATGGAAGTCTCAAGATTCTTGCATCAGGCGAAGCGGGGCTGGCACCTTTACTGAATAAAAGTATTCTGCCGCCACTGGTGACAAGTGGCGGTGCGTTCAATCCCCCCAATGGCACTCCTGTTCAATGGCAAACCCTCTCCTCAACAACAATTGAGCGGATCATTCGGACGATGTATCGCGAGTTGCAGCGGAATGGTGAAGTTTCGCTCAGCATTGAGGAGTTTGGGGTATTAGTGCAGCAGCAATGGACTCTCTCATCGGTAAGTCTTGATGGGGTTGGGAAGCCTGAATATTTACTACTGCTCGATCGCGAAAAAGTTGACATAGGCGATCGGCATTATCCCCTTGCGATCGCATTTTCTAGTGATGGTTCTCTTCTATTTAGTGATATGAATGGTGGGCGAGTCTGGATGGATGTGTTGCCAAGCAGTATTGACGGACAAATTCTCACACTTCAGAATGGACGATACGAAGTGTGGAATTTCCGCTAAAATCCAAAAAGCTGTTGCGGCGCGAAGCGC
>JAYUSC010000446.1:0-3486 GCA_043755885.1 Pseudanabaena sp.
GGCGGGCTTAGCCCGCCGCCACATTTTTGGGTTTTAATTTACAGATTTTCTGAACATCTCAACCAAAGGTTTAGTCAACCAATGCGTTCCGAGTTTCCATTGGTGCTGCGGAGTTGGCATCCTTAGTAAATAGGCGAGTCGTCGCATCGCATGGGCTGGTAGTCCATCAATACTGAACTTACCAAAAATCGAAGCAGTTGCGCCGTCAATCCCTAAACTAATAAATTCGCCGAGGGGAATATAGCTAAAGGGAACTAGTGCTTTTTGATTGAGGCTTGCCCAAATATTCCAAGCACAGTATTGGGACTGCTGGAAGGCGACCTGTGCGGTGGCGGGGAGCAGACTAGAGTTGGAGTCGAAACAACTTGCTAAGTCACCGATCGCAAATACGTCGGGATATCCCTTAACTTGTAAAGTTAACTCGGTTGCGATCGCACCTTGACGACCATGCTCAACGGGTAGATTTTGGAGCATTTTAGAGAAAGTGCTACCCACCGTCCAGAGGATGATGTCAACGGGTAAGGTATCACTTCCATCGATGTAGTCAAGCGTAACTTCGCCATCATTTACTTGCGAGACTCTGGTATTTAGATCAGTCCAGACCCCCCGTTTTGAAAGGGCTAGTTCAGAAATTTTGCGATTTGCATCAGTGGAATTGATTAAAATTTTATGATTGCGATCGACTAGACGGACTCGACCACGATCTTTTAGGCGATCGGCGATTTTACAAGCAAGTTCTACGCCGCTGCTACCGCCACCCGCGATGCAGACTCGGATCTTGTCACGAGTCGATGCTTCTAATAGCTCCAACTTGCTATTCAGGCGATAGAAGTCATGCAGGCTCCGAAATGGAATTGCATATTCCAAAGCACCATCAACCAGATTCATCGGCGTTTCACCACCGATCGCTAATAAAATGCGATCGTATGCCAATGTAGTTTTTTGCCCAATATTAATTTCTACTTGCTTTGACTCAACATCAATATTGGTGACTAGCCCCTGAACAAATTGAATGCCAGTACCAATGAGTAACTCGGCAAATGTTGGCGCGATCTCCCATTCCTGCATTTCTCCTGTGACTAGCTCATAGAGAAATGGCGTAAATAAGAAGCGATCGCATTTATCGATCAGGATAATTTCAGGCATGACCGCCCAAGGTAGACGCGAGAGATTAAGCGCAGTATACAAACCGCCAAAACCACCACCAAGAATACAAATTCGTGTCATCTGAAAATCCAATTCGTTTTGTCCATCTTATCTCAAAGAATAGCAAAGACCCGTTAAGCAGCCTTCGTTATTAGTCAAGACAAAAAGCAGCGCTTGGCGCTGCTTCTTGTCTTTTAAGATTTTATATTAACTTTTGGTTAACCCTAGGTTATCTATTTTCTCTTGCACACACATAGTGCTATCCGATAATGTACTTTTATTAACATTTTTAAGTTTGGGGGCTGTGTGGTCAAATCTGTATTGCTGGCTCAGCTATCAGCAGAGCAATCCCTAATGTGGCACAAAGCCCTATCATCGCATCATCTAGAAGTGTGGGCTGCATCTGAAACTGAAGATTTACTTAAGTTACTTGATCAAAAGCGTCAGTCAAAGCAAAGCTTACCGCAACTAATTATTTCTGATATTGGCATTCGATATGGTGGTGGCACTTCGTTACTTGCGACGGAGCTTTGCAAATGGTGTGCCGATCATGCGCCTGAGTTAAAAGTTTTATTGGTTAATCCTCGTCAAACTCAAATCAAAGAAGTTGAGAAACGCTGGGCGATCCGTCGTGGTGCGATCGATTTATTGCCAAAGGTGTCTTTAGAAAATCTAAATTCCGCCTTTAAAGTCGCCGCCCAAGCTTTAGTCATACAGATTAAGCCAGAATCATTGAATTCTGCGATTAGCGACCTCAAGTTGCAGCAGTATCAACCAGACCACGGCGCAGTTAAGGGCAAAAACATCAGGCAAACAGCTACTCAAGAGTTAGCTCGCAAGATGGCGATGATCCCTTTGATGGTGATGGCAAGTGAGCCTGTAATTGATACGGTTAGTGATCTATCACCAGTAAGTGCAAAGCGCCAATTAGCTCTCGACTCTACCATTGCCGAGTTAAACTCGTACAACACTAGAGTTGATTTAGCTCAAACAGGGGAATTTGTTCGTCAGCTTTTTAAAGATGATCCTTTACTACCTGCACTCATTGTTTTCGAGCAAGACAAATATGTGGGTATGTTGTCTCGTCGTAGGTTCTTAGAATGTCTGAGTCGTCCCTATGCTATTGAGTTGTTCACAAAAAGACCATTGAGAGTTCTTTATGAGCAAATTCCTGTAGAAACCTTAGAATTACATGGCAATACGTCGATCGTGATGGCATCTCAGTTGGCCTTGGGACGAGCTAATGATGAGATTTATGAGCCTGTGATTATTCGTTTGGATACAGATAATTACTCGATACTTGATGTGCATGATCTATTGCTAGAGCAGTCTCGCATCCATGAGTTAGCCACTAAACTTTTGCGTGAGCAAACGCAAACGACGATGTTCCAAACCGAAAAAATGGCAAGTCTGGGTCAAATTGTGGCTGAGGTGTCTCACGATATTCGGAATCCTGTATCGGCGATTTATGGGAATACTGAATGTCTCTTAACTTACATCGAGGGGGTGATGAAGATTTTGAGAGCCTATGAGAAAGAATATGGAAGCTCAGCACCAATAATTAGTGAAACTCTTGAAGAAGTTGATTGGGATTTTGTGCGTTCTGACTTGCCGCAAGTTGTGCGGAGCATCCAATCAGGCTCAAGATATCTCCGCCGACTAGTTGACACATTACAGTCTCTATCCCATATGGATGATCATGCGAATCCAGAGGCAATTAGTTTGGTTGACTGTGTGGAGAGTAGTTTAACGATTCTCAGTGGTCGGATTAGAAATGTGCAGATTGTCAAAAATTATATCGAATTGCCCAAAGTCAATGGCTATAGCGATCGCATAATTCAAGTATTTATGAATCTGATCAGTAATGCGCTAGATGCATTGGTAGATATGAAATCACGCCCTGATTTAATCATAGAACATGAGCATCTTCTTTTTAAAGACGAGCATTCTGAGCGCAGTAATGTCCAAACTGACATGAAAATTACATGGCAGCCTTTGGTAATGATCACATCTGCGATCGCAGAAATTGATAATCGCAATTGGGTATCGATCAAGGTTGCGGATAATGGGATGGGAATTCCCAAAGAAATCCAAAATCGTATTTTCGATAATTTCTTTACGACCAAAGGTCAAGGATACGGCACTGGTTTGGGTTTAGCGATTTGCTATCAGATCATTACTCAGCAGCATCAAGGCAAAATAGTTTTGCGATCGCCCTATCTAAATAACGATGGCAATGTCACGATTGGGACTGAGTTTGAAGTGTTATTACCGATTGATTAGGCGCAAAGCGCTTAGCTATCCTGTTAGGCATAAGTAGCTAGGCGCAATTAAATATAA
>JAYUSC010000447.1:0-3484 GCA_043755885.1 Pseudanabaena sp.
CGGCTCCGCCGCGCATACCTAATTATTCACTGGGAAGGGAGGAAGACTTGCCCAGCAAACGATCGCGTAAAGATTTAATCTTGTCGCGATAGGATGCAGCTTGCTCAAACTCCTGCTTCTTAGCCGCCTCCTTCATCTGCGCTTCCAACTGCTCGATCACAGTAGGAATGTCATCTAGAGAAATTTCCTTGGCATTATTTACCACATACTCAAGTTGGCGCTCATTGAGGCGGCGTGATACAGATAAAAAGTCAAGAATCGAGTTACCTTCAATCGATTTCACAATTGATGTCGGCGTGATCTGGTTGTCTTCGTTATATTTAATCTGGATAGCCCGACGACGCTCTGTTTCGGAAATTGCTTTTTCCATGCTCTTCGTCATGCGATCGGCATACATAATCACCTGTCCACCAATATTTCGCGCCGCCCGACCAATCGTTTGAATTAGCGATCGCTCTGCGCGTAAGAAGCCCTCTTTATCTGCATCCAAAATCGCTACTAGCGAAACTTCTGGTAAATCTAGTCCTTCACGCAATAGGTTTACGCCAACTAATACATCAAATGTCCCTCTGCGAAGATCTTGGAGAATCTCAATCCGTTCAATCGATTTAATATCTGAATGCAGATAGCGTACTAAAAGATTTCGCTCTTGAAAATATGTGGTCAAATCCTCAGCCATTTTCTTGGTTAGCGTTGTGATTAGGACTCTCTCCTTACGCTTAATCCGTTCTTGAATTTCATGATATAGGTCATCTACTTGCCCTTCAGTTGGGCGCACAAATATTTCTGGATCGATCACACCTGTCGGTCTAATAATTTGCTCAACAACTTGTTCAGAAACTTCCATTTCCCAATCCCCAGGGGTCGCCGATACAAAAATGCATTGTTTGACCATATCCCAAAACTCATCAGCCTTGAGTGGGCGGTTATCAGCGGCGCTAGGTAAGCGGAAACCATGATCGATCAGTGTCATCTTACGAGCGCGATCGCCATTATACATGCCACGAATTTGCGGGATCGAAGCATGGGATTCATCCACAATCAGCAACCAATCATCTTTTGGGAAATAATCCACTAAGCAAGCAGGAGATTCACCCGCTTGACGACCTGCTAAATGTCGTGAATAGTTCTCGACTCCATTACAAAAACCAACTTCTTGCAACAGTTCCAAATCGTATTTTGTGCGTTGTTCTAAACGTTGAGCTTCGAGTAATTTCCCTGCATTAGTGAGTTCTTCAAGTCTTGCTTCCATCTCTTCTTTGATGTCCGCACAGGCGATCTCTAAGCGATCGGTAGGAGTGACAAAGTGACGCGCAGGATAAATATTCAAAGCTTCCAAATTTTGCAAAATCTCGCCCGTGACTGGATCGACATAGCGAATTGCTTCGATTTGATCGCCAAAAAACTCGATCCGAATTGTGCGATCTTCGTAGGCTGGTCCAATTTCTAAAATGTCGCCCTTGACCCGAAATTTGCCTCGTCCCATTTCGATATCATTGCGCTCGTACTGCACATTGGTTAGCGATCGCAACAATTCGCGCTGATCATATTCCACTCCCACACCCAAGGGTATTGAAGCCTTGAGATATTCTTCGGGCATCCCCAAACCATAGATGCAGCTTACCGATGCGACCACAATTACATCTTTGCGCTCAAATAGCGATCGCGTAGCTGAATGTCGCAACATATCGATCTCAGCATTAATCGAAGCTGTTTTCTCAATGTAGGTATCGGTTACGGCAATATAGGCTTCAGGCTGATAGTAATCGTAATAGCTAATGAAATATTCGACGGCATTGTTGGGGAAAAATTCGCGCAATTCATTACAAAGCTGCGCCGCTAAGGTTTTGTTATGCGCAAGTACCAAAGTTGGCTTTTGATATTGGGCGATCGCATTTGCCACGGTCATGGTTTTGCCTGTCCCCGTCGCGCCCAAAAGTGTCTGATAACGCAGTCCTTTTTGCAATCCGTCAAATAATTTTGCGATCGCCTTCGGTTGATCGGCGGTGGGTTGCCAAGGTGTACGAATGTCAAACATTGCCATGATCTTAGAAGTTATTGGACAAGGTGATCAAAATCAGCGATCTCTATCATACCAAACCAAAATTTAGGGCGAAACCCAAAAAATCATAAAGCGCCGCTTCATGATTTTTTGGGTTTAAAAAAAGCGATATAATTTAGTCAAGCGCAAAGCGCTGAAGTTCACATTCTTGCTCAGGAGTTGTATATGCTAGACAAGCGCGACTATACCCTAATCATCGACAAAAGCGGAAGCATGTCAAACACTGACAGAGGCACTAACAAAAGTCGGTGGGAAATTGTCAAGGAATCGACGCTTGCCCTTGCTCGTAAATGCGATCAGTTAGATCCAGATGGGATTACGGTGTATTTGTTCTCAGGAAAATTTAAGCGATATGACAATGTATCGGCGGTGAAGGTTGAGCAAATCTTCCAAGAAAATGATCCGATGGGTGGCACAAATTTAACCGCAGTTCTGCAAGATGCGATTAATCAATACTTTCAACGCAAAAAGGCTGGTCAAGCTAAGGCTGGGGAAACAATTTTGGTGATTACCGATGGAGAGCCAGACGATCGCCGCTCTGTGTTTGAAGTGATCATCGAAGCCACAAGGAAGTTGAATTCTGATGAAGAACTTGGGATTTCTTTTATCCAAGTTGGTTCTGATGCCAGTGCCACTGATTTCCTCAAAGCACTAGATGACAAGTTACAGAGCATCGGCGCAAATTTTGACATTGTAGACACGATTACACTTAGTGATATGGAAGATATGACACTTGCGGAAGTGTTGTTGAGCGCGATTAATGATTAACTGACGTAACGTGGAAGTTTCTAAGACCCTCACCGCTAGCCCCTCTCCCGCAGGAGAGGGGAACAAAAAAATAATAAGATTCTGCTCCCCCTCTCCTGCGGGAGAGGGGGCTGGGGGGGTGAGGGTTCCACGACTCACATTACCAATGAAAATAACTAATAGAAGTAATAAATCCAATGGAATCTCTTGAGTCCATTCTTTCCGATCTTCAGGGCAAATATACAGCTCCAGATACTAGTAAACAGGGTAAAGATGAGAAAACAAATTCTCAGTTACCCAGTCAAACCAATAGCCCACCGATCGCACCAGCATCTAATTCGCTAGATAGTTTGTTAAATGATTTGCGTAATAATTCGCAAAATAATTTGCCTGATTACACATCGCCACAGGTAAGCCCAGAAGTTAGACCGAGCCAACCTTCACCTGTGATCGATCGCGATTTACAACAGATTGCTAATCAGCAAAAAGCCAAAGATCAAGAAGCGATCGCAAAAACCGCAACTGCATGGTTAAAAAAGCTCGATCCGCTCGATGGTGAAGGCTTATGGTTTGAGGAATTTGCCAAAAACTATCCTTCTCGGCTAGAAGCTGCGATCGCACTACTCCAATCCAAATAATTATCAAGAACCAGCTTTGTGCTGCACGGCTTCGCCG
>JAYUSC010000448.1:0-8250 GCA_043755885.1 Pseudanabaena sp.
GGCGTTAATATACTTGACGCACTAAACATCTAAAACCCCTCCCTAACCCTCCCCTTGCAAAGGGGAGGGAACTAGATTTCTGGACTTCCCCCCTTTGCAAGGGGGGGGGATTGAGGGGGGTGTATTTTTATGGTGTGCCAAGTATATTAACGCCTTTGCAAGGGGGGATTAAGGGGGGTAAAAGCAGAAATTTATGCTAGATAAGAGATTTCTCAAATATGCTCTAGCTTAATTTTAACGCCAGTTCGACGAAGCCGAAAAAAGATGACTGCGATCGCAGCCATCCACCGCTCATTTTTTGCTTAACAAATAGTAGGAATTGCTGAATAAAAGTCCTTTACTGTTTGAGGATTTCATGATAATTTGGGGGGATCTACTCCCTGCTGACAGTAGTTATTAATTTTCTCTGGTGCAGATTTTCATGAGAAATAAATTTTGTCTGCTTTTGTTTGCGATCGCATTTTTAAGTATCGCCCAATCCACTCAAGCCCAGATTGCCACTGACGGTAGTACGGCGACTCAGGTAAACGGCAATGCGATCGCACCGACAGGGCTTGGCACTGTCAATGGCAATAATCTCTATCACAGCTTTAGTGAATTTAACGTACCGCAGTCGGGCGTAATCTTTAATACTGGCAACTCTGCGGTCAACGGCGCTGACGTTCGCAACATCATCAATCGAGTTACAGGTGACAATCCCTCTGCGATTTTAGGTACACTTGAGAGCCGTCAAGCTTTTCCGAATGCAAATCTTTATCTGATGAATCCTAACGGGATTGTATTTGGACAAAATGCCCGTTTAGATATTGGTGGCTCCTTTCATGCGACCACAGGCACTGGTTTAGGCTTTGATAGCGGTACTTTTAGCGTTGACAGAAATTCTCTCAGCTTTCCCAATGGCGATCCGAAGACGATTCGCTTTGCGATCGCGCAACCCGCTGGCATTATCAATCAAGGTAATTTGGCTGTAGATGCTGGTAAATCTATTACTTTTACGGGCGGCAGCATCATTAATACAGGCACATTGACGGCTCCTAGTGGCAATATTGCGTTAACTTCTGTGGCAGGAAATAGCCAAGTCGAATTGCGATCGCCTGATGCGGTTTTAGGTTTGCAGGTGACAAATAATGCGGTTCCTGCTAACTGGAATGGCAAGATTACGGAGTTACCCAAATTAGCGGAGCTACTCACTGGCAAAGTGCCTGAAGCTAATCAGGTCGTTGTCAAAGCTGATGGTTCGCTGGCTCTAATAGCAACTCCTGCGGCTGCTGATATGGCAGTTACCAATGGAATGTCAGTTATATCGGGAAGCGTCAATGTCTCAGATCTTTCTGGCAGAGGCGGCAATGTTGGGATTTTTGGCGAAAAAGTAGGATTGGTCAATGCTCAAATTAATGCATCTGGAGCGCTAGGCGGTGGCACAGTTTTAATTGGTGGCAATTTTCAGGGTAATGGAATTGCGCCGAATGCGCTAAGAACTTTTGTGAGTGAGAATTCCAAGATTGATGTTAGTGCGCTTTTAAATGGCAATGCTGGCCCTGCGATCGTCTGGTCAAATCTCAATACAAGATTTCTGGGAACAATAATTGCCAATGGTGGAACTCAGGCTGGTGACGGCGGATTTGTGGAAGTCTCTGGGAAACAAAATCTTGATTACAGAGGGAATGTAAACACCTTGGCTTCCAATGGCAAAATTGGTACATTGCTCCTCGACCCCACTGATATTACCGTATTTCTTTTTCTGACTTTTCCACTTCCTACATTTGGTGGCTTGACCGATGTAGATCAGTTTAGCGATCCAGATACTGGGGCTAATACGCTAGATGTAGCCTCGATTAACGGTGCAACATCGAATGTCATCTTACAAGCAACCAATGACATAAATTTCACTACCTCTGTGACAATGACTTTTCTTGGAGTGGAATTAACGGCTCAAGCTGGCAGAGACATCAATTTTAACGATAAAATTACCACAAGGGGTGGAGCAATTAACTTTAGTGCGGGTCGCAATATTACGGGTACGGCTGGAGCGGGAGACCTCATTACAAATGCAACTAATGCTCGGGATATCAATCTCACTGCTGGTGGAAATATCAGTGTAAATAGCATCCAAGCGATTTCTCTTTCTCTGTCAAATGGAAATGGCGGCAATGTAGTTGTGCAGGCAGGCGGAAACATTCAAACCACAGGAACTTCTACTGCATTTGGTAATACTTATGCGATCGCCACAAATGCCGCCTCAAGTGGCAATGCAGGTAATGTTTCCTTAATAAGTACGGGTGGTGCGATCGATGTTAGCTCTGGGCGTGTCCATGCAGTTGCCACAACAGGAAATGCTGGAAACATCACATTTCAAGCGCTAGGCAATATTAAGACTGGGGCTGGAACCTTTCCCATAGCTGGTGTTGGTTCCTTTATCGGTTTTGGAGGCAATGGTAATGGTGGTGCGATTTCGTTCACGAGTTTAAGTGGTGCGATCGATACTAGTTTGGGAGATATAGATGCTGGAAATCAAAATATTGGCAATGCTGGAACTGTTTTTCTTCAGGCTGCCAATAATATAACTACCGCTAATATATTTGCTTCTTCAGGTGATGGAGGCGGGAATGGCGGCAAAATCACACTCATCAGTCAGTTAGGCGCTATTGATACCACAGCAGGAGAACTCACTGTGGCCGCACAGACTGGCAATGCGGGGGCTATTAATCTTCAAGCTGTTGGGAATATTACGACTAGCAATCTTAATTCGAGGGTCTTCATACTTGGTAATGGGGGTACTGTCTCTGTGACAAGCACTAGTGGCGCAATTAATACAACCACAGGAGATATTAATGCTAGTTCTATCAATGGCAATGGCGGCAACATTAATTTCAAAGCCCGCAATAGCATTACCACCAATAACCTTAATACCAGTAGCGACCTCGGTATCGGTGGCAATATTAGCCTTGATCCCATAAGCGACATTGTTTTCACCTCGGCGAATACATCGGGATCGATTCAGGGTGGTAATTTCTTTGCATCCTCAACAGGTGGCAATATCAGAGTGACTGGGTTTGTCTCTAGTCAATTTGCAGCCTGTGCAGGAGCAAGTATTTGTTCTGCTAGTAACAGTGGTGGCACAGGCGGTCAGATATTTCTACGTCATGGTGGATTGACTCCATTTGTGATTGGTAATTCTAGTACAAATGGAACCGCAGGTATTGTCACCACAGGCTCTTCCACTTTAGCTCTTGGCAGAATTATCCCCGTCGGCACAAGTATTTTTACTCAAGGCAATATTCTCGTCGCTCCGTCAGGCGACACTACTTTTACACCGCCACACAAGATCGTCGAAGTAAAGCCCAATCCACCTGAGACAGCGATTCTGCTCAAAATTAGAGATGTGATGAAAAAAGAGGTCGATCGCTTCTTAAAGGAAGAAAAATTAGACAAGGCTTTTGAGGCGATCGAAAAAGCCTATATCTCTGAGCTAGGGATTTTCTTGGAAGAGAGCCTTAAGCCGCCAACATTAAGCATCAATCAAGCTCAAGATATACTTAGCGATGTCTCAAAACGTTCTGGAAGTCCTTCTGTATTGATCTATCCGATCATGCTGAATGATCGCATCGAAATTCTGGTGATCCCGCCCAAAGAACTTGGCAAACCCTTCCATCGCTATACCAACTATGCTAGCGAAGAGGAAATCATTACAGTTTTGACGGATTACCGAGCCAGTCTTCGCGATACAAGTTCGCTGGATTATTTAGAGCAAGCCCAAAAGCTCTATAACTGGTTGATGCGCCCGATTGACGCTCAACTGCAAGCGCTAAAAATTGAAACAGTTGTATTTGTGATGGACTCTGGCTTACGCGTGATTCCACCCGCATCTCTACATGATGGAAAGCAGTTCTTAGTAGAGCGCTATGCTTCGGCAAATATTCCCGCATTACGGGTGACGAGACTCGAAGAGCGCGATCGCAAAAATACGCGGGTTTTGGCAATGGGGCTAACCGAGGCAAGAGAAGGCTTGAGTGCATTGCCAGCCGTGGAAGTTGAGATTAGAACGATCGGTACGCAGGTATTAGCTGGGACGACATTTTTGGATCGTGATTTTACAGTTAATAATCTGCAAGAACAACGCGGCAAGGCAAAATATGGAATTCTCCATTTAGGAACTCATGCAAAGTTCTTGCAAGATCGATCTAATGAGTCGTTTATTCAGTTTTGGGATAGCAAGCTGCGAGCAAGTCAAATTCCTAGGCTAAGATTTGATCAGCCCGTGATTGATATGTTGACATTGAGTGCTTGCGAAACGGCGGTTGGCAACAATCTTGGTATTAGTGGCTTGGCGGTTGAGTCGGGCGCGAGGAGTATTCTTGCGTCTCTATGGGCAGTGTCGGATGCAGGGACAGCACCTTTGATGATTAGTTTTTACAAAGCTTTTCCTGATGCGCTTAGTAAGGCGACGGCTTTGAGGCAAGCACAGCTTGATTTGATCAAAGGAAAAGTCAAGATTGTAAATAATCAAATTGTTGGGGTGGCAAGTTTAGCTGCGATCGCATTACCAAAAGGAACTGGAAATGTCGATATCAGCCATCCTTTCTTTTGGTCATCTTTTATTTTGGTGGGCAATTGGCTATGAGCTAATTGTTGTGTATAGTAATGCGATCGCAATCTTGGGGCTGCAAGATTTGTCTAATTTATCAATTGTGAGGTATCAGGGTGAAGCAATATTTAAAAGCTCTAATCAAGGCTAGCAGCAAGAACTTGATGATTTCGATACCAAGCCTATGGCTTGTTTGCATGAGCTTGCCTAGCTACGCCCAACCATTCCCTTCATCTTCGCCATTAACCCGCCCACCAGCATCTCTAACCCCAAAACTACCCACTAAACCCACGAGTCCAATCCTCACACCTGCGCCATCATCACCTTCTACCAGTTCGCCAGACCAACCATTACAAACACCTCAAAATGGAGTCTTAATTCCAGTCAAGCGCATCGATATTGTGGGAGGCTCGATTCTTACATCAGGAGAAATAGACACACTGGTATCGCCACTCCAAAACAAATCAGTTACACTCAGCCAATTACAAGAAGTTGCCGATAAAATTACGCAAATCTATCAAGATCGCAACTATATTACTTCTCGTGCTGTCCTTGCTCCGCAAGATATTAAAAATGGCGTAGTCACAATTCAAGTTAGAGAAGGTGCTTTAGAGCGCGTTGATATCAAACGATCAGGAGATGTGGCTGGGAGGTTAAATGATGGCTATATTCGCGATCGCATTTTGCAAGCAGGATCAATACCGCTCAACTTTACATATTTAGAAGACGCACTCCAGTTATTGCGCTCTGATCCGCTCATCGGCGACATTCGAGCCAATTTAACTACAGGTAGTCAAGCCAATCAGAGCGTTTTACAGATTACATTGACCGAAGCAAAATCTCTGAGCATCCGTCCATTTTTTGATACCCACGGTAATACTTCCACAGGGATCTATCGGGTTGGCGTAAATCTGCAAGAACTTAACACGACTGGTATTGGGGACTCACTTCTGGTTGGATATACCCGTTCTGGCAGCGCCGATGTTTATCAACTCAATTATCAATATCCGCTTAATCCCCAAGCTGGAACCCTAAGCTTTAACTTCTCCGCAGGGCAGAACCCAATCACTGAGAAGCCTTTCGACACCTTGAATATTCTCACCGATTCACAAACCTATGAGTTAGGCTATCGTCAACCTTTATTGCGATCGCCTCGCGAAGAGTTTGCTCTTGGAGGCAGTATTGCTTTTGAGAATAGCAGCTCATATTTTGGCAATCGATCATTTAATTTTCAGAATTTTAAGTTTGACGATGGGCGATCGCAGTCCAGAGTTTTACGATTTAGTCAAGATTATTTAAATCGCGATCCAAATGGGGCTTGGGCTTTGCGCTCCACCTTCAATCTAGGCCTAAATGTACTGGGAGCCACGATTCGCAATGACGGTTCGCCCGATGGCAGATTTTTCTATTGGATCGGGCAAGTTTTGAGAGTTCAACGTCTTAGTAATGATAAAGATACCTTGGCATTCTTTCGGCTGAATATGCAGTTTTCGGGAGATCAGTTGCTATCTCTTAATCGGTTTAGCGTCGGTGGTCCGCAGTCCATTCGCGGCTATCGCCAAAATCAACTGGCGGGTGATAGTGGGCTACAGACTTCGGTAGAGCTACAATTTCCTGTGGTGCGAGATGAAGAAGGCACATCGATTATCAAGCTATTACCTTTTGTGGAAGCTGGCACAATTTGGAATTCTTCAGGTATAAATTTGACAACTCAATCATTGTTTGGGCTGGGCTTAGGCGCGACCTATCAACCGATTCGCAATCTAGTCTTGCGTCTTGACTATGGGATTCCTTTAGTAAATGTCTCCAACTCAGGCAATAATTTACAGGATTCAGGTTTATATTTCTCTGTAAATGCAAATTTCTAAAAACAGTTACGGCAAGAGCAACTTGTGATCACCGATCCTATCAGCATGGTAATTCTTAATAATTTTACCATTTGAGTAATTGGTACTAGAATCTTTTAAGCTTAAGTCAGATTGAGATACTGTTCGTTACAAATCAATGGATGGGGCAATGGAAGAGTTAAGCAATGTACTAGAATTGGCAACTGATGAGGAGTTATCCCAAATTGCGGATATCCTCTTTCGGCGCAAGTTCAACCCCCTTGATTATTTTGCCACTCCACCCGTTAAAGAATTACAAAGTTGGGACCGAGATGAACAGATTGAGGCGATCGCAAAGCGTTTTAAATTTTTAGCCGCCGATGGATTTACGGTTTTACGCCGCAAAACTGGTAATGTCAGCTATCGCGAAGTCCTAGAGCGCGTATGCCAACATCTAAATATTAGATATTCTCAAAACCAAACCATTGAAGATATTGAGTCTGAGTTATTTCTAAATTTGATTAGCAATTCATGGAAAAAACTTTCACCTCAAGAGCGTTCTAGCCTCGATGATTCGATACAAGTCGCGCTCAGTGAGTCAGATTTGCAAAAGTCACTGCCTCTCGATGCTCAGCGCAACCCGATGAGCCTATTGGTCAAAGGTGGCAGTGCGATCGCAGTGAGTACGGTGATCCGCTCGGCGGTGCTGACGGCGATCGCAAGACAAATGGCTTGGCACTTTGCATCTTATCAAGTTGGTTACGAAGTACTCAAAGCTGGCGGGACTGCGATCGCAACTCGCTTGAATGCCTATGTGTCCACGTACCTCGCCAAACGGGGCATGGCAGTTGCGGCAACTCAATATACTGCGGCGCGGACGGTGTTTTCAGTGATTACGCCTGCGCTCTGGGGCTTGTTTTTTGCTGATCTCGGTTGGAGAGCGATCGCAACTAATTACGGAAGGATCATTCCTGCTATTTTCATTGTGGCTCAAATCAGGCTGCTGAGAATGTCTTGATTATTTCAGCGCTTTGCGCTCAAAACCCAAACCAAGAAATTTTATAAAAGCGCTGCGAAGCAGCGCTTTTATAAAATTTCTTGTGATTCGCTATGCGAGTTGCTTTTTCTTTGGACTACAATATGAGGATATGTTACGGATTGTTAAGCGAAATCTTGTATGACACTCACCTCGCCTCAAAGCATTCAAATTCCTCCATCGCTGACTCATCACCAGATCGCCCCATGGAATCGGATCGAAGAACCGATGTGGCAAGGTAGCGAAGCTGACATCCGTAAAGGTTTGCCTTTTAATCTGTTGTCTCCAACTTGGCAGATGTTCTTGATGGGCGATGGTGCACCGACTAGACATTTACAGCTATTAACCCAATCTGATATTTCGGTTGAAGTCATCGCGATGACCCCGATTGGTAATGACAACGACAATGCACCCTCAGATATCGCCTTGATTGCTGCGCCAAGGATTCGCCGTCAAATCTTTTTGCGATCGCAGCAGACAGGAGAGATATTCTCTCATGCGACATCTTGGTGGTCAGAAGCGGCGATGCAAAAGTACTTAAAAGATCCATCTTTGCCAATCTGGGTCAGCCTCAACCAGAAATATACTGAGCTTTATCGCGACCTCAAGGGTATTTATAAAGGCGCTTGTCCTAATCTGGCGGAAGCCTTTGGCTATCCTGATGTTGATACTTATTGGGGACGACATTATTTGTTATGGCATGGCGGCGAGCCGATCACGATGCTTTATGAAATTTATTCGCCTGCGATCGGGAAATATCTCGGCTCCAGCAGCATTTAATCTTTCAAAAGTGCCGCTTCGCG
>JAYUSC010000449.1:0-3479 GCA_043755885.1 Pseudanabaena sp.
ACCCATCCCGAACTCAGTTGTGAAACGCTGTCACGGTGAAGATACTTTAGGGGTAGCCCTACGGGAAAATAGCTCGATGCCAAGCTTAATTTTAAAAAAGAGAAGAGACAGGTAACCAAGTTACCTGTCTCTTCTCTTTTTTGTTGTTTTATTGGTGATTTATAAGCTCAAAGCGCTGTAAGATAACAACTACACCTTGGGGCATCTAACTTTGCTCGATTTTTGCTATGACGATCGCCATGACATTGAATGACGACCTAACTATCTTCGATATTGAAGTAAATCCACTGAGTCCATTGGATTTGCCGCCCGAAGAGGAAAGCCCTCTTCCAGATCCTGATGAGATGTTAGAACTTCTCAACTCAGATGTAGTTTTAGAGAGAATGCAAGCTGCGAGAGCATTTTGTGAATTAGAAGATCAAAGAGCGATCGCACGTCTGATCGAGTTGCTACAAGATGAATGTCCTCTAGTACGTGTTAGTGCTGCTTATGCTCTTGGGCGTAATAAGAGTGATGATGCGATCGCACCTTTAATCGGGCAACTCAAACAGGATTGGAATGGCTATGTCCGCAAAGGTATTGTTTGGGCGTTAGGAACTTGTCGGGCTACATTAGGCTTGCAGTCGCTGATATCTGCGCTTAGGTATGACATTACGGCAGTGCGCCTATGGGCTGCTAGTGCGTTGGGGCAATTAGGTGATCTCCAAGCGATCGCACCTTTAACCGAAGCTTTAACCAAAGATCCAATGTCTGCTGTGCGTGGTAACTGTGCGTGGTCACTCGGTAAGCTAATTGTGCAAATGCGCCGCGATTTTGATACTCAAAATGAGATTTATCATGATGCAGTTGATGCGCTGATTTACGCTCTAGACGATGATGACCTGAGTGTGCAGACTGATGCCAGAACTGCATTGCGTAAACTGGGTGAGCCACGCGGCTTAAAGGTACTAGATCGTATTGAGATGGATCAGGGCTATTGCGAATTCTAAAAAAATAGAGAGTCTGCTTTGCGGCTCTCTATTTTTTTTCAAAGAAGGCTTTGACAATATTGCGATCGCTGCTATAGTTAGTAACTGCATATATTAAAAAACTGTTCGCGAATGTAGTTTAGTGGTAAAACCTCTGCCTTCCAAGCAGATGTTGCGGGTTCGATTCCCGCCATTCGCTTAAAAGAAAAGGAAGCGGCACTTAGTACAGCTTCCTTTTAGCTAATTAGATCACGAATCACGATACTGGCTAGATTTAATCCAAATAGAGCGGGTATGTAGGAGATTGTGCCGTAATACGATCTCTTAAAATTACTGCCATCGGTTAGTTGTAACGAATCCCGATTTACTAACTCTTCAGAATAAACTGCAATAATATTGGCGTTAGCAAAACCTTTACGTCGTAAACCTTTACGGATTTTGTAAGCAAATCTACAACAATCAGTTTCAAAAATTGGTGCAATTCTTACCTTTTGCGGATCGACTCGTCCACCTGCGCCCATACTACTTGCCACTTTTACGCCATTAGTAGCGGCTGCACCCAGAAAATAAAGTTTTGGTTGCAAGCTATCAATGCAATCTAGTACCCAGTTAAACTTAGTCGTGACCAGTTCCATCATTAGGTCTGGTGTCAGAAACTCTTTGATAACTGTTAATTGTATGTCTGGATTAATATCATGCATTCGCGCCGCCATGACATCCGCTTTATGCATATCGACAGTACTATTGAGCGCCACAATCTGACGATTTTTATTAGAGGGATCAACGCGATCGCCGTCAACAATTGTCATTTGTCCGATCCCAGCGCGGCATAAAAATTCGGCGGCAAAACTACCTACCCCACCCATGCCAACGACTAGAACATTAGCTCGATTGAGCTTGTTTAGCCCATCTGCACCAATTAGTAATTCTGTCCGTTGTAGCCAATCTGTCATAACAAAAATAAATGTATAACTTTATCTATCAGAGGTGATACTTCTCGACACATCTACTCTTACAGCAATTTGCTTTCAAGCCCGCCACAAATAAGAATATAAAACCCATTGCGGGGCTTCGCCCTGCGACCCTTCTTGTGGCGGGCTTGATCGAACACTGTTGTAATATGAGAAATAGACCATCTTTTGTGAGTCTTTAGCTATGACCTTACCTTCTCATGCTGCGCTAACCAAAGCTGAATTGCTTGATCGTTATGCTAAAGGCGATCGCAACTTTGAGCAATCACATTTACATGACAGTGATATGCAAGGGGTTTCTTTGCATGGCATTGACCTAAGTGAATCGATCTTGACGCACATCAACTTTAGTGCTGCTGATCTACGCGGAGCTGATTTTGGTTGGGCAGATCTGAGCAGTGCAAATCTTGAAAAAGTAGATTTGCGAGGTGCAATTTTGACGAGAGCTGATTTAAGCCACGCTAATCTAAAAGGTGCAAACTTGCTAAAAGCAGATCTTAGTTTAGCCAAATTAGATCATACAAAATTGAGCGGAACGATCATGCCTGATGGTTCTGTGCATCAGTGAGTCTGTTCTAATTGATGCATAAAACCAAACAACAGAGAGGGAGCTGAAGTGTCGCTTGGTTGGAGACGCGCTACTCACTTTATCTTTTTCTTGATAAAGTCTACTAGCTGTTGGAATTGCTTTTGCTGTGAAGCCATTTGTTGTTCTAATAACTTCTGCTTAGCTTCTAATTCTTCAATACGTTTAACCAGAGCATCATCCGTAAGTGTAGAAACACTATGCTCTGTTGTTGGGGTGATAGGCATAAGTGAATGGCGTGGCCGCTTTTCGGCAAGTGCCATCGCTTTTTTGATTGCTGGAATCAGTTCTTTTTGCTCAAAAGGCTTTTCAATAAATACAAAGTACTTGTCTTCAAATGGTTCTCCAATTTTACTAGTTACTTCCTCCTTACGTCCAGACATTAAAACTAGAGGAATACGGATTAGCTCTGGACTCTGCTGCAAAGCTTCATAAACCTCAAAGCCACTCATCTTAGGTAATAAGAAATCTAGCATGATCATCCAAGGCTTTTCTTGCTGGATCATCTCCAGTCCTTTGATCCCGTCGGCTGCCTCTAGAACCTCAAAGTTTGCTGGCGGGAGCATGTCACGCACCATATTACGGATTACGCGACTATCGTCAATTACTAGTATTTTGCGAGCTGCCACTGCTGATAACCCCTCAGTTATTTTGGTGAATAGAGATTTAGCTTGATTAGCTAGTTTTTTGGGAGAATCACTACCATTGACAGGATAGTTCAAATTCTAAACGACAATGATAGCGAGTATTTTTGTTTTAATTAGCTGATTTAATTAGCGATTTATTTGAGCTTTTATAAATTAGAAGCTTAGTAAGTAAATAAAAGCTTACTAGTTTTTGTCAGATTTAGCTCTTAAATCCGCAATAATTTAGCATATGGTTACCCCAAAAATTAGAGAAGATATCCTCATCAGTTGAATTAAGTAGATGGGGCTAATGAATTACAAACCCGAA
>JAYUSC010000450.1:0-8245 GCA_043755885.1 Pseudanabaena sp.
ATAATGCCTAGCGATCGCCCTCGTTCTGCAATTTCTACGAGCAAGTCTTTGATCGGGCTACGACCTTCCTTGGGTGCATATTTATTTAACTCATCGAGAACGATAAAGACAACGGGATATTGACCGCGCTTTTCTTTTTCCATGAATAATTTTTGCAGCAGCACGCCCACCACAAACTTTTGGGCTTTACTGCCAAGCTTGTTGATATCTGCGATCGTCAACTGATATTCCGCATCAAGGGGATCGAGCTTATATTTTTGCAACTCTTCCGCAGGTAGGTCGCCGCGAATCAGATGTCCCATTTCGTCGGCGATGCCCCATAAACGGCGGGTTAAAGCCTCCGCAGTCGCAGGAGCATTGCGTCCTAGCCATTTCTGATCAGGATTCTCGACTAACTTATCTTCGAGAAATTCAATCAAATCTCGAAATGTTTCCACCTTGTCTTTATCTTCTTCCCCATAGGTGTCGTCTAAGTCTAGACTGGCTCTAGGCAAAAATCCCAGCTTCTTGTCATACTTGTCATTGTCCAGCGCCAATCTGGTTAGACGTTCTTCGACGATACTCACCAGAAAACCAATATTTCCACGCTCAAGGTCATCTCCTGCAAATAGGAAACGAAATAGGCGATCGCGACAAAATTCGCGCATACCCCACACATATGCCGAGATATTATCGGAACGTTGATCGAGATGTGGTTCTATCTCTTGCGTGTTTTTCTTCGGTGCAACACAAAACCGTACATCCCGAAATGGCTCTACAGGTAGATCGAGCGCACGATAGGTATTACGATCTTCTTCGCGCATTTTATTGTTTTCTTTATCTAAGAAGAATAAATCTTCACCTTTAACATTAAAAATCAGCGCCTTAGTATTCGCTCTTTTCGCTCCCAAAGCCGTCGAGTTGAAAATGGAATGCAATAAAAATAAAGCAAAAGAAGTCTTGGTTGCTACGCCCGAAATCCCCGAAATATTCACGTGAGCGCCCTTTGTGCCATCGATAAATTCATAGTTCAAATAGGCGGGACTTCCATTTCGCATGATTCCTGCGGAGATGCGCTGCTCCATGCCATCGAAATTCAACGCAAATCTGAGATTCTCATCTTCAGCTAAATAAACAGCATCGCTAGGTTGTGGCGGTAAATATTCTTCAGGCTCAATGCGCGTGACTTGGATATGCGCGGCATAGGATACATTCACAGGCATACTGCCATTGGTAACTAAGAATGTATCGGTATCAAATTGCGTTCCTTCATGGATAGTTCGCACATGATCGACCACCCCATAAAAATTGACGATGCCTTTTTTGTCAGGGCGATCGGTTTTGACTTGGACAACATCATCAAGCCGTAGGACTTTACCATCACTCACCGCCACCCAAAACTCAAGTGGGGTAGCATCTTTGGTTCCTAATATATATCCAATCGGCTCGGTCATGTCGTTAGTTTTTTGGGCTTGAGTACTTGAGGGAAAAACCCAAATTTATAGAGTTGCGCTCCTTCGGGGCGCAACCCTATAAATTTGTTTATCTATTTCTATTTGCAACTTCTTGTTTAATTGCTTGCAATGTATCACCTAAAGCGTCTTTGAAAATTCCATAGAACGCATCAGTAGGCGTGCCACTCTTAGGCTGGGCATTGACAGTGTAAGTAATCAGAATTTGATTGGCAGGACGTTTTGGTACGGAAGAGACAGGTTCAATCTTCCAATAGCCTTCCATTTTGGCAAGATCGCCATCGATCAGTCGAAAGTCAATTTGTTTGCGATCGGTTTCCTGCACCGCTAATTTGGTGCGCGAAACAATCGAAATCAAGAAAACTTGACGCGAATCCACTTGCTCGATCACTTTGCGACTGCCACGATTCTCGACGATCCTGCTAGAAGTCATATTCGGAATAAATCGATAAAGATTGGCATAGTCGGTCAAAACTCGCCAAACTGCATCAGGTGAAGCGTTGAGTAATACTCGCGCCACATATTGACCGTTGTTACCTGTGACTACTGTTTGTCCTTTGCGGAGGGAATCACGCTGCACTGAAGGTAAGCGATCAACTGGGCCATCAAAGAGTCCAGCTCTTGCAGGAAGCGTCGGGGTGCAGCAAGCGATCGCAATCGCCATCAACATCGCCGAGCCTGCTGAAATCTTTGTCACGATTTTTTTACCTAATTTCTGAGCTAGTTTTTGTTGAGACGGCATAAATTTTGGATAGGATGAGTCGGTCATGAAATTAATTGCTTGTGTATGTATATCAAAATTTGTGGACTTACGAAACTCGATCAAGCACAAGCGATCGCAAAAATGGGAGTCGATGCGCTGGGCTTTATTTGTGTCGCCTCTTCACCACGATATATCATCGCCACTGCGATCGCTCAGATCACCTCTAGTCTACTCTCTGCTCAGTCTGAGATAGCTAGATCATCAGAGTTAGATTTGATTGGTGTGTTTCTAAATGCAAGTATTAGTGAAATTTGGGAAATAGTTTCGCTGGCTGGACTAAACGCGGTGCAACTACATGGAGATGAATCTCCAGAGTTTTGTGGGCAATTGCGATCGCAACTAAGCACTACTAATCCAAAAATTAAGCTAATTAAAGCGCTCCGAGTCAAGGATCAAGCAGGTTTAGAGCAAGCCCATCTTTTTAGTAATGTCGTCGATGCGGTTTTGCTTGATGCTTATGATCCGCAGATGGCGGGAGGCACTGGCAAAACTCTCGACTGGCAAATGTTGCGCGATTTTCGTCCAGCTTGTGACTGGTGGTTGGCAGGAGGCTTATCACCTGAAAATGTTGGCGATGCGATCGCATTAGTACGCCCGAATGGTTTAGATATATCCAGTGGGGTCGAGCGCTCCGCAGGCGATAAGGATTTAACTAGAGTTAAGAAATTTATTCAGGAATGTATTTGCAGCCCAGCAGCGATCCAGCACTCAAGTGCTGGCTAAAAGCTAAAGTCCACTGAAGTGGACTACAGAACACTGTTAATTAAACCGTTTCAACGGTTTTGAGCTTTGAGCATCGCACTTGAGTGCTGGGCTTTTTATTGGGCGTAATAAGCCCTTGTTCCTTTAGCGTCGATCGCTTCACTCAGGCGCGTCAGGGCATGGACATAGGCGGCTGTTCGCATCGAGATTTGTTTTTGGTCAGCAATTTTCCAGATTCTGAGGGTCTCGGCGATCATGCTGTGCTTGAGGCGCTCGTTTACCTCTTCGAGTGACCAATACAAGCCACTACGATTTTGCACCCATTCAAAATAACTGACGGTGACACCACCTGCATTCACGAGAATATCGGGAAACACCATGATTCCGCGTTTTTCTAAAATCGTATCCGCCGCAGGAGTGACTGGACCATTGGCAATCTCGAAAACATATTTAGCGCGAATCTCATGGGCGTTGCGATCGGTAATCTGATTTTCCAGCGCCGCAGGAATCAAAATATCGACATCAAGCTTGAGCAATTCTTCGTTCGTAATCGTTTGATGCTCGACGATATTACATACCGAGTCCTGACAGTACACCGCCTGAAAACTACGGGTCGAATTTTTGTAACTGATGATGCTCGGTACATCTAGCCCTTGCTTGGCATAAATCCCACCCTTAGAATCGCTGACAGCAACAACCCTGTATCCAGCCTTACTCAATAAATCTGCGATCGCAGCGCCGACATTTCCAAATCCTTGGACCGCCACAGTTGTTTGTTCGCGCTGAATTTTTAGCAATGGTAGCAAAGTCTCGATCGCAAAAAAAGCGCCTAAACCCGTCGCCGTTTCGCGCCCGAGACTACCGCCCATGGCGATCGGTTTACCCGTAATCGCCGCAGGACAGAGCCGACGTTGAATATTGCTATATTCATCCACCATCCAGCCCATGATCGTGGCGTTAGTCTGGACATCGGGCGCAGGGATATCTACATCTGCACCCATAAAATCTGCGATCGCATTAATATATCCGCGACTGAGCCGTTCTAGTTCAAATTTAGATAATTGCTTTGGATCAACGGCAACTCCACCCTTCGCGCCTCCAAATGGTAAATTTACCGCTGCACATTTAAAAGTCATCCAAAAAGCTAGCGATGTGACTTCATCCATATTTACATTGGGATGGAAGCGAATCCCGCCTTTAGTTGGACCACGCAAATCGTTGTAGCGCACTCGATAGCCCTGAAAAACCTTCAAGGTTCCATTATCCATTCGCACAGGAATGGAGACTTGCAAACTCGCTTTCGGCGATTTTAAGCGCTCGATCGCATCTTCAGAAATATGTACATGTGCGATCGCATCGGCAAGACGTTCGCTTGCCTGATCAAATAAAGACTCTGACACAAATAACTCCAGCGCCTCGCGCTCAAACAAATTGTAGATTAGCTTTGATATAGCATCCGCAGACTACAGTATTTCGTCTATTAGCAAATAATTATGAGAGAATATAGCGCAGTTTGATTAAATCCAAAAGCCAGAATTAATGCTAAGAAAAAAATCATCATTCAGATATCTTCTTGCTACCTGCATCCTAGCTTCAACAAGCGGAGCCTATGCCCAGAGCATCACCACTGGGGCTAACGGATTAAATACAAATGTCGAGCAAGTCGGCAATCAATACAACATCACGGGTGGAACACAGGCTGGGGCAAATCTATTTTATAGTTTGCAAAAGTTAGGACTATCTACAGGGGAAATTGCCAACTTCTTAAGCAATCCTAGCGTGCAGAATGTCTTAACTCGTGTGACGGGTGGGGAAGCATCGCTGATTAATGGATTACTCCAAGTAACGGGCGGGAATTCTAATCTTTTCATCATGAATCCTGCGGGGATTGTATTTGGGGCAAATGCGAGTTTGAATGTACCTGCCAGTTTCACAGCAACGACTGCGTCAGGAATGCAAGTTGGGAATGGCTGGCTTGGAATCAATAGCAGCGTTGATCAGGTTCGCAACCTCACTGGTAATGTTACGGGCTATGCATTTACGAATACTTTGCCAAGTGTTGATCCAAATCCATCGGGTGTCATCCTTAATGAAGGGAATCTGAATGCCAGTGCAGGAAAAAGCGTAACCCTCGTTGGTGGCATGGTCGTAAATACAGGCACGATCGCCACACCATCAGGCCACATCACGATCGCCGCGACCACTGACAGTAAATTTATCAAAATCACCAGTGAAGGCAGTGTTCTCAGCTTTGAGCTACCGATCGCAGATCGGCAAGTTATTGGTAATGCACCAGTATTAAAAGGCGTAGATTTACCAAATTTGCTGACGGGCAAGACGGCGGGAACTGCGATCGCATCTGGGAATCTGAATGCTGATGCTTTAGCGAATGGCAATGGCGGTAATGTAAATGTATTGGCGGAGAATACCAAATTTGATGGGTTGATTAGTGCTAGGGGTGGAACTGAAAGTGGTAACGGTGGATTTGCAGAAGTTTCTGCTAGACAGAAGCTAAGCTATAGCGGATTAGTTGATCTCCGCGCCCCGAATGGACTTACAGGAAATCTACTGATCGACCCAGCCACGCTTGTGATTGCAACTGTGGGTGGAGATATCACTCCAGCCGCAGTTGTAGCTCAATGGAATGCAGCGATTACGACATTAACTGCGACCAGTTCTTTGACTGTGACTGATGCTGTTGCAGGAGCTAGCGCATTCAATTTGACCTTGGATGCGCCAACGATCAATTTGAATGCGGCGATTACGAATACGGGTGTAGGTGCGCTTTTAGGTACTGCGGCTACGGTCAATGTGGGTACAGCAGGTACGGTACAGAATGGTGTTGATGTTGCAGCATCTGGGGCAACGGTGAATCTGGCTACGGCTAATTATGTGCTGACCAAAACAGTTGCGATCAATAAAAGTCTGACCTTGAATGGGGCGGGTGCGGCTAATACTACTATTAGTGGTGGAAACTCTGTCGGCGTTCTAAATATTGGCTCCATTAACCCCAATATTACGGTCAACATCAATAATATTGCGATCGCAAACGGGGCAACAACTACCAGTTTTGGCGGGGGGATTCTCAATCAGGGTCTAACCACAATTAATAACAGCAGATTCGCGAGCAACCAAGCTGATTTTGGTGGTGCGATTGCTAATCTCAACAATGGCGTACTCACGATCACTAACAGTACCTTTTCTCAAAACTTGGCTAAATTTGGTGGCGCGATTCTCAACAATAATACAGCCACAATCGCTAACAGCACTTTCTCTCAAAATTCGGCAACCACAGACAATGGCGGCGCTGTCAACAATAATGGTACAGCCACAATCAGTGATAGCAGTTTCTCGAATAACTCTGCGACAAAGGATGGAGGCGCGGTCTATAACAATGGCAAAGCCACGATCAACAACAGTAATTTTTCTGCGAATTCAGCAATTGTCAATGGTGGTGCTATTTCTAACCTCAATACAGTTACTGTTAGTAACAGTAATTTCTCGGCAAACGTAGCAACCAAAAATGGCGGCGCGATTCTCAATGATTCTATAGCCACGATCAGCAATAGTAATTTCTCGGCAAATGTGGCAACCAAAAATGGCGGCGCAATTAATAATAATTTGCAAGTCACGATCAGCAGTAGTAATTTCTCTGGTAATAATGCTCAATTTGGTGGTGCTATTTTAAATAAAGATATAGCCACAATCAGCAACAGTAACTTCTCTACAAATTCGGCTAGTGCTAACGGTGGTGCTGTTAACAACAATGGGAAAGCCACGATCGCCAATAGCACATTCTCGAATAACTCGGCTCAACTTGATGGTGGAGCTATTTATAACAATAATGTGGTTGCGATCGCTGACAGTATCTTCTCTAAAAATTCGGCACAAATTAATGGTGGAGCTATTCTCAACTTTGTGACCGCCACAATTAGCAATAGTACATTTTCCGAAAATTTGGCTGTGTCCAATGGTGGTGCTATTAACAACAATGGTGTAGTTGCGATCGCAAGCAGTACCTTGTCAGTAAACTCAGCTATCAAAGATGGTGGCGCTATTTTTAGTAATGGTAAGGCGATCATTAACAACAGCACTTTTGGCAGCAACAATGCCAAAAATAACGGTGGTGCTATTTTCACTACTCTTTCTGTAACTGATATTGACTACAGCACTTTTTTTGGTAATAGTTCAGATAAAGGTGGCGCTATTTTTAACAGCGATAATGCCACAACTAATATCGGCAATAGCATTGTCATTGGCAACAAAGCCGTTAATGGGAACGAGATCTTCAACAGGAATACTCTTGTATTGACGGGACCAAATATTGTCGGCACAAACGGAGTAAGTGGAATTGACGGTACATTTACAGGTATATCTCCGATCATCCCAACTGGTGGAGCTAATACAGTAATCAACACCACATTAGCGAACAATGGTGGACCGACAAAAACCTTTGCATTATCGCCAAGAAGTATTGCCATCAATGCCAGCAATAATAGGATTTCCTTTGACCAACGAGGCTTTCTATCTCTCGGTATTCGTGATATCGGAGCCTTTGAGTTTACGGTTCGTGATATTGATCTTGATATAGATCCCAATAGATTGGCGCGTCGAGACGAAGAAAAGCCAAGGACTTCAACCCTATCTTCATTCTCCCCGATCGCATTTCTCTCAACCGACGACATCGAATTTCAGCGCCTTGACAGATTCTTGATTGTAATCGTCGAGTTGATGAATAAAGATGGTGGAGATTTGGCGATCGACACTAAAGACATTTGGAAAGATGCCGACATCAGTATTTTTGATCAATCAACCAATCAAAATGTGATTAAAGTCGCAATCCGTCGCTCAATTGGTAGATTTATTGGCAATGAATTTATCGATCTAGTAGATGTCAACTTTGAGAGTAAAAAAGATAAGAAGAGCATTCTGCTGAAGGTGCGTAAGTCTCCTAAACCTGCAAAGTTCTTTAAAGATTAAGCCATGCACTCAAGTGCGATGCTCAAAGCTTCGGCGCAAAGCAAGCAATTTTTGTGTAGAGTCGCAAAGCCACGCCACACAAAAATTGCTTGCTTATTAAATTGCACAACCCTAAACATATGCCCAAACATATGTCCAAACATATGCCCAAACATATGAAAATTGGAACATTTTGATACCTAAAATCTACATAGCGACTTCTATGCTGGTGACACAGGTAAGGGGGCTTAAGCCCCTTGTTCAGACAGCTTGAATACAACCATATTTACCTCACTAGATTGAGAACCGCTAAGTAGCTAGGCATAATAAAACCCAGAACCCAAAGAAGCTGGTTCGCCCGCTGCGCGGG
>JAYUSC010000451.1:0-3466 GCA_043755885.1 Pseudanabaena sp.
GGTACACATTCTTCGGTTTTAAGGTACTTATGCAAGAGCTAAAGATGCGAAAGCATCTGCAATTGCGGCACTCGGCGCAGTAAATTCGCCAGTCACCACAAACTCAAGTCTGAGCTTGAGCCAACGCATCGTATTTGGATCAGTCGTGATAATCGCCGCCGCAGGTTGGGGAATTTGCTTTTTAATACTTGCCATCTCAGGCGCTTCCAAAAAAGCAGGTTGCTCAATCAACCAAAAATTAATTTCTTTGTTGCGAGCCTCAAAATTGCGCCGACGCTCCGATAGGGTCTCACCCAAAGGTGTCCCTTCTTCTTCACATAGGTACTTACGGCTAGCGGCTACAAAATAATATTGCTGGGACTCTGACATAAATTTTTTTCTTAACAAGGTAATAGCTTGTAAAGCCAGATCTATGTTAGCGCTTATTTAACTTTGCAATAAGTACCTCGGCATAATTAAAAACCCAGCCCCAAAAAGGTTACCTTCCGCGCAGCGGTCGGTAACCTTTTTAAAAAATTATTGTGCTTTTGAGAATTGCACGCTAAGCATATAATTCTAGCTAAGTACCTCGGCATGATTAAAAAACCAGAACCAAAATCTGTACCGCCCGCGTAGCGGGCGGTACAGATTTTGGAGTTTTATATTTAATTGCGCCGAGGTACTTACTGTTACCTTCGCTACGGAAGTAATGTTGCTTTTGAAGTCAGATCAGAATTTGGAGAAAGCCTAAAGCTTTTCTGAATTTATCCGCCCATACACCCGCCTACTTACTCGCCCAAATACCCTATGCCTAGCTTACCAAGCACGATTTATCCCATTGGCGCTTATAACCTTCATGGTTTAGTGTGGCAAACCGATGCAAATAATGGCAAACCCTATGCGCTGTGTGTAGATGCCTATCAGGGACACCTACTCAAAATCGATCCCTATTCTGAAGGCGCAACAGTCTTAAATAATTACACAGCCCTACAGTTTCGAGATGCCACAGGTTTAGCGATCGCAGGGGAGACACTGTGGATTACCAAGGACAATGGAATTTATTACTGCAATATGGTTGATTTTGATCTGCAACCATTTATGGAGCTTCCCAACAAGATTGATGGCATCGCTGTCTCTGATGGTGGCGTGTATGTGAGTTCTAGTGAAGTTGGCAAGATTTTTGTGTTTGGACGGGCGACACGCACTTTGCTGCGAATTATGGATGCTCCAGGGGCTGGATTTGAGGCGCTGACTTTGGTGGATGAAGAATTGTGGGTTTGCGATCGCACTGAGGAGACCGTGTATCGACTGAATGCCAAAACAGGAGAAGTGATCAATCGGGGATTGACTCCATTTCCTCATCCAATGGGATTGGGCTTTTTGGGCAGTGATTTATATGTGGTTTATTCAGGTGATGAAAACTACATTCGCGACAACCCTAACGACTTAGATCAGCCATTTTCAGTTTCTGAACGCGAAAAGACTTTTATTCACCATCTCAAGTTTAATCAATACCAAGATCAGAAGTTAAACTATACGCTGACTACAGGCTATAAGGTAGAGATGATCTATCTCGAAGAACTCTCTGCTGAAGAACCAAATCCTGTCTATAACCTCACATGGAGAGTTGCTTATCCCACTGATACCTATCGCCAAAAATTATTAGCGATCGAGCCAATTGGGATTCCCTTTGAAGAAGAAATCGTCGATGGTCAGCGTGTTGCCGCTTTCAAGCTAGGAAACTTAAAACCTGAAGAATCGAGAATGTTTGGCTGGAAAGCAACACTAGAACTGCATGGCATCAAATATGAACTTAAGGATAGTGAAGTAGAATCTGTCCCCGAACTATCTCCCGAAATGCAGAAACTCTATCTCATTGATGATGATGGATTGAGCATGGATCATCCGCTCATTCAATCGGCCGCTAAGGAAGCCGTGGGAGATGAAACCAATATTTTGCGAAAAGTCCTATTGATTCGTGATTATGTTTATGACAAGCTCTCATATCGTGTTACGCCTTATATTGCTGCCCCAGAGGAAGTTCTCGTCAGCGGCACAGGCTCTTGTGGTGAATATGTCGGTTTATTGCTAGCCTTAACCCGTTTAAATGGAATTGCTTGTCGGACGGTCGGACGCTATAAATGTCCCCATGATGGCGAATTGATGATGAACATCCCTCTGCATCAATATTACAATCATGTTTGGATTGAGTTCTATATTCCCAGTATTGGCTGGTTACCAATGGAATCTAATCCCGATGATACTGGCTATCGTCCCTATCCCACCCGTTGGTTTATGGGTTTACCTTGGTATCATGTGGAAATTGGTAAAGGCATCTTTTTTGAGACAATTCAGCCTCAGCCCTATTCCATTGGCGAGCTAGCGCTCAATCATGTGCGCTTTAAAGTTTTAGAAGAAATCTAAAATTCCTCAAAAAACAACCTCACTTCGCGAGGTTGTTTTTTTGACTGTAACCAATTACTAAGTTTAATGAATTTAGCTTAAGAAGAATTTTTTGATGTCTAGATACCTCTTAGGATTATGGAAATAAAAAAATTTATAGGTAATTAGACTTAGGAAAATAAATTTATGACACATCTAGCTTTTAACTTACTTGCCGCAGTTCCCGCCACTCCTACTTGGTCAATCAGTGTTGCACTGATCATGATCACGGCTAATGCATTTGCATTAGTCATTGCTCGCTATGGCATCCAAGTCAAAGGTGTTGGTCCTAGCTTACCGATGGAGTTACCTGGTCTATTTGCGGGATTTGGTTTGGCAGAGTTACTAGCTGTTACTAGCTTTGGTCATGTCCTTGGCGCAGGCTTGATTTTGGGGCTAGCTCAAGCAGGTTTGCTATAAGACAAAAAAGAGAGCAGGGTGCTTGGCGCACGCTCTCTTTTTTTTATGCGATGTCTACTGCGATATAAACGAAGCAGAATTTCCCCATTCTCCTGTAAAGACAAAGCTTGACAAGGGATGACGAGTACGCGGTGCATTTTCGCGGGCTTGTAAATCTGGCGGTAAATTACTAGTTTCACCCGCATAGCCGATCGCGATCGCAGCTATAGGTTTCGCCGTCTCAGGAATATTAAAAGTTGCGATCGCCTTAGCCGCATCAAAGCCACCCATCTGGTGTGCGACTAGATTTAAAGCTGTAGCCTGCAATACGAGATTAGCCGCCGCTTGCCCAGCGTCATACTCGCCCCAACCATTGGGATTGCCATTGCGCTTAAAGTTTTTTTGGGCAATCACTAAACCCAATACTGGCGCAACTTGCGCCCATATAACATTGGCAGGGACTAGGCAATCAAGTAGTTTTTGATAGTTTGCTGTGTCGTCTTTGGTTGCCACCATAAATGTCCAAGGTTGATCATTAAAGCAAGAAGCAGACCATCTGGCTGCTTCAAATAACTGAGCAAGTTTTTCGGTTTCAACAAGTTTGCTATCAAAAGCAAGAGGACTCCATCTCTGAGCGATCAAAGGA
>JAYUSC010000452.1:0-8208 GCA_043755885.1 Pseudanabaena sp.
CGGCGCGAAGCGCCGCAACTCTTACCGTTAGGCGATCGCAGATCCATCAATTACATCTTGCCAACGCCCATTACCCACAGCCCGAATAGCTTCTTTAAGCTGAATGTCACCTGTGTAAATCGCTTTGCCAACGATCGCACCCTTCACGCCGACCGATTCCAACGATAGCAGATTTAATAAGTCCGTAATCGAACTAACGCCACCTGAGGCAATTACAGGCACATCGACATTTTCGGCAAGTTGACGCAAAGCTTCGATATTTGGCCCCTGCATCGTGCCATCGCGATGAATATCGGTATAGATAATTCCTGCGATGCCTATAGAAGTCATGCGTTTAGCAAGATCCACCGCCATGACATCCGAATCGGTTAACCAGCCTCTCGTCGCCACCTTGCCATTGCGGGCATCGATGCCAATCATGATTTGCTCAGGAAATTCTGCACAAATATCGGCAACTAGCTGCGAGTTTTCCACCGCCGCCGTGCCTAAAATCACCCGACTCACGCCAGAGTTCAGCACTGACACGATACTTTCGCGATCGCGCAAGCCGCCACCCATCTGTACTCGCATCGGAATCGAACGTGCGATCGCCTCAATTACCTTTAAGTTTTTCGGATAGCCTTCCTTTGCACCATCCAAATCAACCACATGCAAATACTTAGCGCCTTGGTCATACCAACGCTGAGCTACCTCAACGGGGTCTTCACCAAATATCTCTGATTTTTGATAATCCCCCTGATAGAGCCTGACACAGCGTCCATCTAAAATATCAATTGCGGGAATTACATCCATAATTTTTACCTACGATCCCAGAAGCTTATTCTAGCTAGATTTAGCGATCGCGGTATAGTACAAATCAAGGAAAAACCAATTTATCGGTTTCCCGCCGTAGGCGGGAAACCGATAAATTGGTTTTTATTCAGTTTTTATTTAATATTTGCCAAACTCAAAATTTGTTCCCTATGAAATCGCCTAAGCAGTCAGTATCCCAAAAGTTAATGTCCGTCGGCATCGTCATTAGCGTTGCTTTTTTGCTGATGGCGATCGCCACACCATTGCTGCAAGCGATGGGAGTCCTAACCGATCCCAGTGAATTTCTCAGCAATCCGATCCACGAAGCCCCATCGCCACAACATTGGTTCGGCACAGATTTACAAGGACATGATGTATTCACCAGAACGATCGCAGGTGCAGGTGTGGCATGGCAAGTAACAATTGCCTCTACCGTAATTAGTCTTGCGATCGGCGTACCCTTGGGGATGCTGAGCGGCTACAAAGGCGGCTGGCTCGATCGCATCTTAGTATTCCTGATGGACGCGCTCTACACATTGCCGAGTTTATTACTCTCACTGACGATCGCTTTTGTCGTCGGTGCTGGTGTTTGGAATGCTGCGATCGCGCTCAGTGTTGCCTATATCCCCCAATATTTTCGGGTAATCCGCAATCAAACCGTGAGTACCAAAACCGAAGTTTATATCGAAGCGGCTCAAGCGATCGGTGCTGACACAAAAACCATCCTCATCAAATATCTCGCGCCCAACGTCATCCAAAGCTTACCCGTAATTTTCACCCTCAACGCCGCCGATGCGATTCTGACTCTGGCTGGTTTAGGATTTTTAGGCTTAGGCATTCCCGAAGATGTACCTGAATGGGGACATGATCTCAAGCAAGCCCTCGACGCGCTCTCGACTGGCGAAAATATCTGGTGGACAACAATTTTCCCTGGATTGGCAATCACATTAATGACAATCGGTTTATCGCTAGTAGGCGAAGGTTTGACTCAGAAATTTAGCAGTAAAAAGAGTGGAATTTAACCTAAAGCGATCACTGCATTGCCTTGATACTGTAGCCCTATTGAGAAATAAGAACTAATGGTGGACATGGAATCCGCCATAGATGTAGCGCTTGTGTGCGGCTTAATGTGCAACGGGGAATTCTTTGCAAAAGTGTAAAGCAACGTGTAAAATAGATTTCTGCGAGTCACTTTGATATATGAAAATAGTAGCGCCGATAATGAATCTTGCGCCCGTGTTCTACACATTGGCTCAGGTACAATTTAACCCAATTGCCCAAATGGCAGGTTATGTTGACCTTTTGCAGGAGCGCTTGCGCCGAAGTGGTTTCCCTGACTTCCGCGCCGAACATCAATTTGAATTCACGATTAGCCGACTAGATGAAGCTCAACCCGATGTTCAACCTAAGCAACACATTCGCTGGAGCTTCACGAATACTCAGCGAACTGAAGGCTATTTGTTACTCTCCAATGCTTTAGTTTTTCACACGACTGAATACGCTACATTTGAAGATTTCCTACGGAAGACTATATTCGGATTGGAATTAGTTCACGAGATTGTTGAACTAGCTTATGTGGAGCGAATTGGACTCCGTTACCTTGATGCTGTTGTAGCATTAAGCGATGATAATTTGGAGCAATATCTCAACCCGTCTTTACTTGGTTTTTCAACAAGCCTAGAGGGTCGCCTAGGACATAGTTTTACTGAGACGGTTACGAGCATAGCAGATGGGAACTTAGTTGCTAGAGCGGTAATTACTGATGGCGCTTTAGCTGTGTCACCTGACTTGTTTCCGTTGCAACTCGCCCTCAACCACCGATTCACAGAGGTTAAGGGGCGGAATGCTGTACTAGATACTGATTATTCCGTTGTTAAACGAACAGATAGTTTTAATCTTATAGACATTAAAAACCAACTTTTGGATTCACATGGGATTATCACCAACACTTTTCAAGTTTCGATAACTGACTATGCTAGAGAAAGGTGGGCTTAAAAATATGAACACAATAGTAAAACTAAATCTCTCGTCTTGTGTTGAGCCTAAAAACATTTACAGTTCTCCCACAGCTATCAAATTAGTTACGCCCCTATTGATTTTTGCAGTAGGTACAGGTGGTGTTATGACCGCGCATAGTACTGCTGAAGCTCTACGATGGGTCACTGATCCGCGTATACATGTCGAGCCTTCGGTGGCAAAACACATTGTTGATATGCGATCTCCTGCCGAGCATGTTGCGAACATCCGTGATGTATTTGCTATAAATATGTCTGATCTGGCTTCTGTACTTGGGGTGACACGTCCTACTGTCTATGCTTGGCTGGAAGGACAAGAGCCAAAAGGAGAAGCAGTAATGCGTATTCAGCAATTGTCCCGTACTGCCGACAAATTTTATCTAGCAAACATCATTCGTCTAGATAAGTTGGTACATCGTCCAATGTTAAACGGGCGTTCCTTGATCGATGTACTCAAAACAGATGAAGATCCTCTAGAGGCTTTGGCTACTATCAAGGCAATAGCCGAAAAGGAAGCACAGAAACGTCGTGAGCCAAAGGGATCTGGTAAATCTCTGCGATCGCTCGATGATGTATTTGGTGAATCTTCTGTGGCTATTTATGAGCGGAGTTAGTTTAGACAAATGACATGGTCACGAAACACCTCATGGCGACAGGGTAGTGTACTAGCTCAAAAAGACTTTCAGTCAGTTGGATTGACCAATATATCGGCAGATATTCATTTTGCTATAGCGATATCTCACGATTGCGATATCGCTAATGACAATCTGGGTGTTGAGCCTGCTGTAGAATTCATCTTTGCCAGCATCCTAGAGCAGCACAATGGGAACTACACTCACGGGAAAAATCCGCGCACTTTACATCTGGATTACATAAACAATGATGAAGAAGTTTTCCTTGAACTACTTGCATCCAAAAGGGTGATACTACAGAAAAGTGTGATTGAGAGAGTTCAGGCTGATAATGCTTATAAACTCACTAACCATTCTCAGCAAATTCTTCAGAGTTGGCTGGCTACAAGATATCGTCGCCATGCACTACCGAATAGTCTTATGGAAAGACTTCGTCCTGTTTTTGCTTATATCGAGAAAGAGGGCAAGAAAAACTCTTCTGGAATCTTGTCTTTCCGTCTGTCCTATGATCCAAAAGACGAACTTTCTCCTGAAGAACCATATGAACTGTTGCTTAGTATTGTATACATAACGGATAAAGATGAATACCGCACAATGTCTGAAGAGATAGCACAAAGATTGAAGGAAGAATTTCCAAACCTTTTAGCGAAGACGAAGGGTAAAGGCACAGTAGATTTACGAAGATGCGAAGCATTTTCTGAAATGGAATTCACAGTTCGTGATATGCGTGATACGGTTGAGTTCCATCTCGAACACTTAAGTTATCGTACTGAGCCATCTGAACCAGTCATTTAAATAAATACAGAGACATACAAATTAACAGAAGCGAGAAAAAGACGATCAAAGATCTTGTGTTGCGATCATTACAAAATAATGGATGCAATCAAGAAGCTAGGGAATCAAGAGGAGGATTTATGAGCAGATATAGTATGAATGTTCAATGGTCTGAGGCGGATCAGTTGTTTCTAGTCACAATTCCAGAGTTTGCTGATCTCGTTGTCATGCCTTGTACTCATGGCGAAACTCGTGAGCAAGCAATTCATAATGGGGAAGAAGTTATTGAAATGTATCTAGAAGCTTGGGAAATGGAAGGTGAATCTATTCCTGAACCGAAAATACTTCAAGCTGTTTAGCGATCAAGCTGAATCTAAACCATTGGAGGACTACTTATGACTGTTACTTCTCAATTAACTGAAAAGGGTTTAGCGGCTAAAATCGCAGAAAAGTATAGAGCGCAGGGATTTGAAGTTATAACCGAGCCTTCTAATTCATTGATTCCTTTTGACTTAGGAAATTATCATCCAGATCTGATTGCGAGAAAGTCATCTGATGAAGGCTACATAATTGAACTCAAAAACTCAATTTCTAGAATCTCAGTCGATCGCTATCGAGTAATTGCCGAAATAGTTGCTCAGCAGCATGGCTGGCGATTTTTACTGATCACTGGAGAAGATATCTTTTCAGCCGATCCCCAAGATGATAGTGATTTAGTGACTTGGGAACAGATGTTGCAACGCCAAGAACAGGCTCAAAGATTTTTAGCGATTTGGTGTCGCGGCGAAGCCGCGACACCAAAAAATTGGTTCTATATTAAATCGCGCCACCCTAACTGTATTGACGGGGTGTATAAACATATTGGCGATCGCCCCATGTCAAAGTCTTGGTCTTACTAGATCCCACAATAATCACGGTTTGCATATCCGCAAGGTCAGGAGCTAGTTCCGCCAGCGTAATCACTCGCACATGCTCGCCTTTGCGTCCCATTTTATGTCCCAAAATCACAGGCGTATCAGGCGATCGCCATTGCAGTAAAATCTCTTTGGCGGCTGGGAGTTGCCATTTGCGCTGTGAGGAAATCGGATTGTAAATTGCGATCGCAAAATCTGCTTGAGCGGCGGCGGCTAATCGCTGTTCGATTACTTGCCAAGGTTTGAGAATATCGGAAAGAGATATTGTGCAGAAATCATGCCCGATCGGAGCGCCAATCGCGGCGGCGGCGGCTTGAGCAGCGGATATACCTGGAGCCACATGAATATCAATTTGGTTCCATTTAGAATCAGCTTCATGATCGAGAACCTCAAATACAGCCGCTGCCATGCCATAAATCCCAGGGTCACCAGAGGAGACAATTACTACTGCTTTGTGCTGAGTTGCGAGATTGAGAGCAAGACGGGCGCGATCTAGTTCCACTCGATTATCGGAAGCATGGATTGTCTTTCCGATCGTAAATTCCTTTACCAGATTGATATAGGTTTTATAACCGACAAAATCCGTGGCTTCTTCGAGAATGGCTTTGACTTCGGGAGACATCCATTTGGCTGCGCCAGGTCCTGTGCCGATGATTGAGAGTTTGCCAATGCTGCTCTGATTTGGGATCGGCTCGGTTTGATAAATTAAATAAGTGGAGCTTAATTTTGAGGCGATCGCTTCCAATTCGATTTTGCTGGAAATCACTTCAATTGTATGGGGCGCATGATCGGCAAAGGTCAGATTACTTTCGCTTAACCAAGGTGCATCACCAATCAGTTGTACCGATTTGCCAGCCAATAAATCTGCTAAAAACGTCTTTGCTTGTTCGTCATCATTTAGGAGTCGATAGCCTGCGGGAGGAGCTAATAACGCGGTTTGAAATCTCAAGTCGCCTGTGGTGGTTATCGCCGCTTGGACTTGCAGTACTTTAGCGATCGCCCTCGCGAGATCATTGGCTCCATTCAGCCCACCTAATAGGGGCACGACCGCACTGCCATCTTCGGCGATCGCAATTACGGGTGGTTCAGCGCGTTTATCTGACAGTAACGGCGCTAGCGATCGGATCAGGATTCCTGCGGCACAGATACCAATAATCGGATGTGCTTGGCTAAATAATTTGCTGACGGTTTCGCTGAATTTGTCGTATTGGCGATCGGCAGTTTGAGTGCGCGCCGCTAGCCCATAAATAATGGCGTTAGGAACTACCGATTGGATTTGTCTGGCGATCGCAATACTGGTTTCTCCTAAGATGATGATGGCAAGAGGTTTCATTAATTATTTTGCTACTTGATCCATTTCTCTGACCTTAACCCAAAACATTTCAGTTTGGGATAGTTAAGGTCAATAAGGTGTTCTGATATCTAGTTTAGACTTGTGAAGAGTCTCTTGACTCAAATATTAAATTTAGCTATATTTTAGGTTTAACAGATATCTTTAAATTTTCTCCCAGCATTACATGCTCTGACAAGTTTAGTGAAACGCCCAAATCCTACTTTAAAAGAAATTGAGCAGTGGCTAAAGGAGTTACCAACGATTGAGGATCTACAACAAGTCCCTGGGTTTGAGATTAGCAAACCATACTATTTTGTGCGGATGGGAGGCAAGTGGCACATTGGCAAGGAGAACCCATATGTTGATGTCAAAAATATTGCAGGGAAACCAGATAACATTCAGTGTTTTGCGGATGGTCCTGATATCAATAAAAGACTCGCTGGAAGAAGAGATAGTGAAACCCCATTATTAAATACTGTTAAAATCCAAGCCATAAAAAGAGAGCCAGATAATTTAGATAAATTTTTATGTAACATTGGTATACGCAAAGAATCTGTGGGATTTGCATGGGAAAAAAGTCCGCAAGAAATTTATGAGGATCAAATTAAAGACTACAAAAAACTACACAATATACATAATAAAACTGAGATTATATTTAGCTCTTGTCTTTGTCTAATTCTAATTGTTGAAGTAGCAGTAGTTTATTTTAATCAAAGAAAAATTGAGTCTTCAGATATTGAGAATCAAACTCAAACCTTAAACACTAAAATTATCGATAAATTAAATGCAGAATATCAAAAACTATCCTTAAAAAACAAGATATTGTTTTTGCGAAGAACTGGATTATCTGTAATATCAGATTCAAAATCTACATTAGAAAATAAACCATTGAGAGATTTTATTTCAAGGTATTTCGGTGAAACCCAGTCTTTTAATAATGACAACGTGCAGAAAAAATTATTTCTAGAGAATTTGTTAAATGAAATTAACAAATTCTCTAGAAATAATAACTAGCTGTCATCATTCATCAACAGACGCATTGCCATAATCGCAAATAATAAAGCTGCGATCGCCTTGAGCAATTTTGTCGGCAAAAATACGGAAATACTGTCGCCGAGAAATACGCCAATGGAGCTAGCGACTAGTAGGGCGGCGGCTGAGCCAATAAAAACAAATCTAGGAGCCGTAGAGCTACCACTTAAGCTTAGGGTTGCCAATTGGCTCTTGTCGCCTAACTCTGACAAAAAAATCGTACTAAAGCTGAGAAATAATAATTGCCAGTCCATATTTTTTAAGCGATCGCTTCCCACAATAAACTAAGTGACAGAATCAGAAAGCTCAGACCAGCGAGGGTATTTAGCAAACTTGGCGAGAAAGTTTTAGCTAGCCATTTACCTGCGATTACGCCTAATAAACTAGTTGAGACCAATGCGATCGCAGCTCCAGCAAATACGATCCAAGGCTGATGTGACTGTGCCGAAATCACTAAAACGCTTAGCTGGGTTTTGTCCCCAAGTTCAGCAAGAAATACAGTGATAAAAGTTGTCGTAATAATCTGCCAATGTTCAGATTTTAGCTGAGGCTTTACTGGTGATGTCGTTATCACTGGAGCTTTCTCAGGCTCTTGGTTTTTCAATTCAGGCTTTGCAGACATCATTTGCAATCGTTATCCAATCTTTTGCTGATCCTTTCATAGTTTAGATGAAAATCTAATAAAACCCAAAATTGGTTCGGCGGGCTTCGCCCGC
>JAYUSC010000453.1:0-3455 GCA_043755885.1 Pseudanabaena sp.
CCTCGCATGAGACCCTTGCCAACACCAAGAAGGTCTCTCAAAACTCCAAAGCCCAAAAAGCTTACCCTGTAATCTGTCCCGCTTTAAGTTGCTACCCCTGATTTAAAAATTATCGGTGTTGATATTTCTGAGAAAATGCTAGATATGGCACGGTTAAAACTTCCTAACTTAGAATTTGTCAAAGCAAGCGCGATCGCCCTGCCATTCGCAGATCACAAATTTGACATGGTAGTCACTGTCAGTGCTTTCCATTACTTCGATCAGCCTCTCGATACCTTAGAAGAAATACGCCGCATTCTTAAACCTCAAGGCAAAGTAATCATTATGGATTGGTGTCGAGATTACTGGCTCTGTCATGCGTTGGATTTATTTCTGAAAATGTTCGATCCTGCTCACAAAGACTGTTATAGCCAGAAGGAGTTACATGCTCTTCTCACTGCTTCTGGATTTGATGTCATGAACGAAAAGAAACAGAAACTAGGAGCTTTCTGGGGGATTATGGTTGCTACAGGTTCCCTGAGTTAGATTAGCAAAAAATCTACTGTCTAGGGGCGTACATAATAATCAGCACGCCTAAAAAAGCAATCCAACCACCAATTAAGTCAAATTTGTCAGGGACAACGCGATCGACCAGCCATCCCCATGTCAAAATTTGGCTACACATTACTCAGTGTGATTTTGTTGTCAACCAAGTGATTTTGAGCTTGCAGCTTTCATTTGCAGTGATCCCATTGATCCTGTTTACCCGTGATCGCCGACTCATGGGTGAGTTTGTAAATCCTAAATGGCTAAAAATTACAGCTTGGGCAGTTGCGACGATCATTGTCGGTTTAAATTCTTGGCTACTTGTGCAGACGGCTCTAGGATGGTTGAAATAAAGAAAAGCCTTGCAACGCGAGGCTTTTCTTTATTCAAGGTATAGCAAATTTCTATGCTGGTGAGTTACAGGCAAGGGGCTTAAGCCCCTTGTTCAGATAGTTTGGACAAAACCATATGTATAACTCTGGTTGGTATTAATTGCTGCTAGTAGCGCCTTTCTCGCTATCAGATGATGGTGCAAATGGTTTAAGCTCAGGTAAATTGCGTAACGTTGGTGAAATATTACCGCTTGCACCATAGGGTTGCTTGGCGATCGCTTCAGCTATTTTCTCAGGCCTATTACTATCGTTCATCGCTAATAATGCTTGAATCGCCGCAGGGATGGACTCTGGGTCCATAAACAAAACTTTGCTGCTAGGACTTTCGCCAATCGCCTGTCCCATGGCTAAATATTTTTGAGCTAACAAATACTGCACCGCTTCCTTACCATTGGGATGCTTTGCGATCGCATTGGCAATCCGCTCGATCGACAGAGCCATCGCCTCAGTCTGTTCTAATTGCACTTGACGCTCTGATTCAGCTAATACTCGATTAGAACGAGCTTCGGCTTCAGCCTTAGTGATTTCTGAAGTTCTTATACCTTCAGATAGTGAAATCATCGCTTTTTTCTCAATTTCGGCAGCCTTTTGTTTTTCCATCGACAGCAGTACTGAAGCAGGAATCGTAATTTCTCCTAACCTGACTCGCAAGACATTGATTCCCCAATCTCTGGTGTCATTACTAATGCCCTTTAAAATTTCGGTATTAATTTCTTCTTGACCACCGATGATAAAGTCCAGTTCACATCGTCCAATCTGGGTTTGGATTTGGGTTGTCAGCGATATTTGCAAAGATTGATCGACATTTTCAATGTTATAGCGAGCTTTTTGGAGATCAGAAATTTGCCAATACATCGTGCCACTGACATTAACGCTAACATTATCAGAGGTCATGCAAGGCTGAGGCTTCAGTTCTAAAACTTGCTCACGGGCGCTTTTAATTAAGGAGACACGATCTATAAACGGTAGAACAATATTAATACCTGGTTCCATCGTCTTTTGATACTTCCCAAACCTCTCAACCAGTGCAGTCTGCCCTTCTTCAATAATCCGAAAAGAGCGATAGATATAAGTGCCACTCAATAAAGCAAAAACAATGCTAAAAACTGTTGCTTCCATATATGTCAACCATATGTAAACCAATGGTAGCGATTTATTCAGGTATCCACAATTTATAAAAGACTGGCTTAGCCAGTCTTTTATAAATTGCAGGAACTTTAACCAACTGATTCTATTTCGTGATCGCCTAAATGGGTTACAAATTTAGGTGTAAATCTCACTTCATAGGGATAGTTTGGACTGATCGGGCGACCATTCCACTCTGTATGCACACGGACAATTTCGCCTTCCAGTCCTGCAATGTCAAAGGATTTGCCTTTGTGTTCAGGATGGTGAAAAACACTTAATGCTGTCTTGATACGAACGCGATCGCCAATCTTCATAAACTCTGATATATCCAAATTTAAACGAGATTTTTCAATTATCGCCTGTCTGTGCGGTCAATGCTATAAAAAAACAAAAGTGGCGCAGAGAGCCACTTTTGTTTTAGGTGCTTTAAATTGCAATTGCTGCATCTTCTTCGGCTACGACTGGCAAAAATACTTCGAGCTTTGGTGCATGACCCCAAAAGGCTTCTAGGTCATAATATTCACGCTCTTGAGCCAGCATCGCATGGACGATTAGGTCACCGTAATCTAGCAAAATCCATGTGCCATCTCGCTCACCTGCAATATGGCGAGGCTTACGTCCAAACTTTTCAGAGATCTCGTCTTCAGCCATACCTGCGATCGCCCTTACTTGGGCTTTAGACAATCCCGTAGCAATCACAAAATACTCAGCCAGACTCGACACTTCACCGATCGCTAGCAAAACGATATTTTCTCCCTTGCGATCGTCCGCTGCGATCGCGGCGGCTTGGGCCATTTGATAGCTTTGGTCTTGCTCTCTCTCACTTAGTTTGAGATCTGTGGGGGTATCGATATCGGTTGCGATGGTCATAGTTGGCAGATGTACTCCTGATAAATTAATTCAGCACACCTACATTGTAACTTGATCTCAAATTTTGGCATTTCTTAATTGATTTCAGATTAACCTACCGCAAACTCTGTATCACTACAAACTCTAAGAGGTTGAAATCCTCATACAATATCTTCCCTAGGTACACCGAGATTCAATAATTCATAGGCAATACCACCCTCAGTCCCATCATCTTGAATCCAAATCTTTCCAACCTTGATATCTAGATGTAATAAACACCCATAATCTCTAATATCATTACGTTTCCAACCCACATAGACTAATTGGTAATGATCACGCTCCACATCGAAAATAGTCTGAGCCTCGACTTCCTTTGATACAAATCTTTTGCCATGCATAGATTAGTCCATATCAAATCTACAAAAACAAAAAGTGGCGCATCGCACCACTTTTTGTTTTTGTCAGCAATTCTCATTTTAAAAATTGGTTTTTGGAAAGCCATACTAGGGATAGCTTTCCAAAAACCAATTTTGAGCTTTTCAGCGCCTGTGGCGCTGAAAA
>JAYUSC010000454.1:0-3455 GCA_043755885.1 Pseudanabaena sp.
GTAGGCTGGCTTTCACAAAACCCGATTTTTATAGGTGGCGCTTTGCACCGCCAACAGTGCAAATTGATATAACATTTTAAGCTAGCCGCCTATTTACGTCACGTTGCAAAAACATGCCCGAAGCCAGATTTTCCTTCGCCGAACATTATCATGAACGGACTAAGTATGCGCCTGCAACCCTTGCTAGCAAAAGTCAAGGCTTAGATTGGAATACTCAGCCATCGCCTTACAAAGATTATAAAATTGGCACGGTTTACGATCTCAAGCCCTATCTCACCGAAGAAATCCAGTCCGATCGCGATGGATTATTGGTAAGTCGTTGGCGGCGGCTATCGCGATTGCTATTTTGTAGCTATGGATTGACGGCGCGAGTACCGACAGTGACAGGCGAGGCTTTTTATTTGCGATCTGCGCCCTCGGCTGGTGGGTTATATCCTGCCGAGGTTTATCTGATCTCAGCAGGGACACCACTTTTGTCCGCAGGAATCTACAACTATCAAGTCCGCACCCATAGCTTGATCCATTTTTGGCAAGACAATAATGTTTGGGCTGGTTTGCAAAAAGCTTGTTTTGGTCATCCCGCTTTGCAAAATACCCGCATGGCGATCGCAGTTACCGCCGTATTTCACCGATCAGCATGGCGCTATCAAGATCGGGCTTATCGGCGCATTTTTCTGGATACAGGGCATTTGCTCGGAAATATCGAACTTGCTAGCTCGATTGAGGATTATCAAGCATCACTAATTGGTGGCTTTGCCGATGCCGATGTGAATGAATTACTATTTCTGGATAAAGAAGTTGAAAGTGCGATCGCAATTGTGCCAATCCTCGATCTCCAAGATGAAGAGCGCATCGGTCGCGGTCAGGAATCACGAGAACCCATGCTGCGATCGCAAAATATTTCCAGAGGAATTATGACCGCCCTACCATCAGCAACAGTCATCAGTTATCCCAAACTACCCGATGGACAGCTTTTAGAATATCTCCATCAATCTACCCAGATTACTGAAAAGCCCAATGTGCAGAATCTGTGGGAAAAGTTCGACGACAAAAATCCAGATAATGCGACCCAAACTCCCGATCAAGATCTCGATAAGTACAACTTTCCTTTTTGTACAAAAGTCAGTACGACCACCGAAAGCATTCACTGGGGCGATGATCTCGAAATGCTAGAAAATACAATCTTGCAACGTCGCTCAACCCGTGAGTATAGTGGCAGCAAATTAGAGCTAGCCGAACTCAAAGCAATTCTCGACTTTACCTATCAGCCGCAACACTATACCGATCAAGGTATTGATGGTAATCCTGACTATTTCGATCTTAGCCTGATTGAAACCTTCGTCGCCGTCACAGGTGTAGCTGGCTTAGAAGAAGGCTGCTATTACTACGCCCCCAAATCACAAGAGCTACGCCAAATCCGTTTTAAAAATTTCCGTGATGAATTGCATTATCTCTGCCTCGGTCAAGACCTCGGACGCGATGCAGGAGCCGTCATTTTCCACACCGCCGATCTTCAAAAAGCTGTAGCCAAATATGGCGATCGCGTTTATCGCTATTTACATATGGACGCAGGACATCTAGGGCAAAGGCTCAATCTCGCTGCGATCGGCTTAGGTGTTGGCGTAAGCGGCATTGCAGGATTTTTTGACGATCTGGTCAATGAAGTACTTGGCATACCTAGTGATGAAGCGGTTCTATATATTACGACTTTAGGCAGACATCGTTAAGCAATAAAAACCCTTATAAGTAGGTAGGCATAATTAAATATAAAACCCGAAAAAGCTGATTCGGGTTCTGGTTTTTATTATGCCAAGGTACTTAAGTAGCTAGGATTAATTAAATGTAGGATGCGTTAGTGAAACTTAACGCATCAATTAGTTGGCAATGATGGGCTACGCTAACGCTAACCCGTCCTACGTTTAACTACAACTACGAAATGAAATCACTAAAACTATGATGACAAAGTATTTGTGATGAATAAAAACAAAGCACCTGAAACTTATCCTCGACAAGATAACTTCCTTGCCTTTTTCCAACCTTCTGATGCTTGGACAACAATTTTTATTTTTGTTTTTGTGATTTTAACTGCATTTGGAGTAGGCGCAAAAGCACTCAATATTATCTATCCATTAGGGGCTTTTATTGTTTCGTTAAAGCTATATTTTCGTCATCATTTTTTGTATACAGGTTTTGTTTGGTGGCTGTTCATGTTGACACCACTTGTCCGACGTATTGGCGACTTTCGGGCTGGAACACTTACAGATCCAAGTCCAATGCTTTTAGCCCCCTATCTAGCAATTCTGGTATGTATATACACACTTCACTTGAATTTATCCAAATCAAAAGAGCAAGGTTCAATACCATTCATTTTGGCAATCAGTGGTGTGGTATATGGTTACTTAGTAGGGCTTATTAACAGTAATAACTTTGTATCAGTTACTGTGGCATTTTTAGAATGGATATCACCGATATTATTTGCCTATCATCTATATGTTAATTGGCATAGATATCCTATCTATTGCCGCAATTTTCAGAAAATTTTCTTGTGGGGAGTCTTAATCATGGGAATTTATGGAACCTATCAATATGTGGTAGCTCCTGAATGGGATCGCTTCTGGTTAACTAATGCTCCAAATGTACTATCTAGTATGGGCAAGCCAGTCCCTTCAGGCATAAGAGTTTGGAGTACGATGAATGCTCCAGGTCCATTTTCTTATTTTATGTCCGCAGGTTTATTGATTTTATTTAGCTGTCAAAACTTTTTAGTTATTCCAGCAGCTGGATTTGGAGCATTATCATTTTTACTATCTGTGGTAAGAACTGGTTGGCTAAGCTGGTTTTTTGGGATGATATTTATAAGTGTGAATATCAACCCGAAACAGCAATTTAAACTAGTTTTAACTATGGTAGTACTAGCCGCATTAGTAATTCCTCTTGCAACAATCGAACCTTTTGCTTCTACTATTACAGGAAGATTAGAAACACTATCTGATATTAATAACGATGGTAGTTTCAAAGAAAGACAAGGGCTTTACGGGCTTCTAATTGATGACGCTCTCCAGTCATATATTGGGCGAGGAATTGGAGTTGCTGGTGGATATGATAGTGCGATTTTGGTTATGTTATTTGACTTGGGATGGATTGGCTCTATCCCCTATCTAGGCTCCTTAATTTCATTAGTTGTTTTGCTCTTTAAGAACTCTCAAAAAAACAAAGATATTTTTGCTTCTGTAATTCATGCAATAATACTGCAATCAATTTTTTATCTATTTGCTGGCGCATCAATGAAGGGTGCTACGGGTATGTTGCTTTGGTCATCTTTGGCTTTAGGGCTATCTGGTCGCAATTATTATTACAAATCAAATTTGTTATTAAATATCGCCAATTCAAATCTGAATCAAAACACCCTTAGGAATGAGAATTAAATAAGCTGTGCATATAAAACCCAAAATTGG